>CAISYO010000295.1 GCA_903889745.1 uncultured Bacteroidota bacterium
GCGAAGTAGTTCGTGCTGGTATTTATGGCGCGTATGGAGAAACCGTATTTGTTTTTGTAGAACGTAAAAATTACAACGGAATTTTTATGCCTGGTTATCAAGAATGGAAATCGGATTATAATCCAAAACCAGTTGGTTTAAAATTTATAGACCATATGGTTGGAAATACGGGTTGGAATAGAATGAATGAAGCCGTAAAATGGTTTGAAGATGTAATGGGGTTTGTAAATTTCCTTTCTTTTGACGACAAACAAATTACTACGGAATACTCAGCATTGATGTCGAAAGTAATGAGTAACGGAAATGGAAGAATTAAATTTCCAATTAACGAACCAGCTAATGGGAAAAAACGTTCTCAAATTGAAGAATATTTAGATTTCTATGAAGGCGAAGGCGTGCAACACATAGCAGTTGCAACAGATGACATTATTACTACCGTTGCAGATATGCGTTCTCGTGGAATCGAATTTTTGAGTACGCCACCACAAGCGTATTATGATGCCATTCCAGAAAGATTGAAAGATCACATGTCTAAATTTAAAGAAGACATCAACGAACTTCAAAAATTAGGTATTATGATTGATGCCGATGAAGAAGGGTATTTATTACAAATTTTTACTAAACCAATTGAAGACAGACCAACACTTTTCTTCGAAGTTATCCAAAGAATGGGTGCAAAAGGTTTTGGAGCAGGAAATTTTAAAGCCCTTTTCGAATCGATAGAAAGAGAACAAGCATTGCGAGGAACGCTATAAAATCGATTTTTTATTAAACAATAATCAAAATACAACGTTGTAGTAGTGTTATTTCTGATAAAAATATGTTAAAGTTTGTTTTTTGTTGAGAATAATTTAAAAAAGCACTCTATCTTTGCATAGCAAAAGCAGAGAGGTAGTTTGCTCTGCAATTTGTAGTAAATTTTCATAATTTATAGTTTTTTGGTTGGTTAATAGCATAAAAACTCAGTCATATTTTTGACTGGGTTTTTTTGTTTTACTATTTTTGGAACAGAAATTGCATTTACTTAAATAAATGAATCATAAAATGAAAAAATTAGTAGTCCTTTTTCTCCTCTTCTTTTTTACAAATTCGTTTGTTCAGAGAGAAAATGCATATACAACAGGAGAATGGTTTAAAATGAGAATTCATTATGGGCTTGTAACTGCCGGTTATGCAACTCTAGAAATAAAGGAAGCGACAAAAAATAATCAAAAAGTTCATCATGTTGTAGGAAAAGGTTGGACAACAGGAATGACTAAGTTATTCTTTAAAGTTAACGATAATTACGAAAGTTACTTTGATAAAGAAACCGGAAAGCCCTATCAATATGTTAGAAAAATAGATGAAGGCGGCTACACCAAAAATCAAGAAGGGTTTTTTAATCAGTCAAACAATACCGTTTTAGTCAAAGACTATAAACATAAAACAGAATCAACTGTTACTGTTCCAGAAGATGTTCAAGATATTGTTTCCTCTTTTTACTATCTAAGAAATCATCCCAAAATCGATAAATTAAAACCAAATGAATCTATAGCAATTGATATGTTTTTTGATGGTGAAACTACAAAGTTTAAGTTAAAATTTTTAGGTAGAGAAGATATAAGCACTAAATTTGGAAAAGTTTCTTGCATGATATTTAGGCCCTTAGTTCAAGCTGGAAGGGTTTTTAAAGAAGAAGAAAGTTTAACGGTTTGGATATCAGATGATGATAATAAAATTCCTATCCGTGTAAAAGCAAGTTTAGCTGTAGGCTCATTAAAAGCAGACATTGAAGCCTTTAAAGGACTAAAGAATTCATTTAAAATTAAAGTAAACTAATAATGGAAATTACCCCAAAAATCCAAGAACAATTAAATCTATTGAATGATAAGTTTGAAGCTATCAATCAAAACACTTCAACCCATTTAGAAGGACTACTTTGGTCAAAACCTATAACCTATTGGGATTATATTCAAACCGATGCATTGCTTAGTATACAAACACAACGCACTACATTGCCCGACGAAATGGTTTTTGTAATGTATCATCAAGTGAACGAATTGTTGTTTAAAATGATTCTTTGGGAGATGGACCAATTGTGTCATAATGAACAACCTTCAACGGAATATTTTACTGAAAAATTAGGAAGAATAAGTCGCTATTTCGATATGCTCACGACCTCTTTTGATATTATGAAAGACGGTATGGAGCCCGAACAATACCTTAAATTTAGAAATACTTTAACTCCAGCTAGCGGATTTCAATCGGCGCAATATCGTTTAATTGAATTTTCTTCAACCGACTTAATAAACCTAATTGACAACCGTTTTAGAGCTTCAATAGATCGAGATACACCTTATGAACATGCTCTTGAACATTTGTATTGGCAAGCTGCAGGTAAAGATTATCATACGGGCGAAAAATCATATTTATTAAGTGAATTCGAACGAAAATACAAGAAGTTATTTTTGGAATACATGGAAGAATATAACACCATCAATTTGTGGCGAAAATTTAAACAACTTCCTGATGCAGATCAAAAAAATCAAAATTTAGTGGCAGCCATGCGTCATTATGATGTTACTGTAAATATCACATGGGTAATGGGTCATTTTAATGCGGCCAAAAAATACATAGAAAGTGTGCCAGGTAATCATGAAGCCACCGGCGGAAGTGATTGGAAAAAATACATGTTACCAAAATATCAAAAACGAATTTTCTTCCCAGAATTATGGTCGGCAGAAGAAATTGAAAATTGGGGCGCTTAACAACATTTGAAAAAGAATTACATTGAGATATCTAATCATAACATTTCTTTTTCTCTCTTTTTTTACTTCTTGTAATTCAAAAGACGAAAAAGATGCAACTAAAATAGCTAAGAAAGAGCCAATAATCAAGGATTATGGGTTTACTTTTAATGATTATAAAGTTATAAGAGATACTATTCGATCTGGAGATACGTTTAGTGCGCTTTTGCAAAAATTTCCATTGAGAGATAGTCTTACCATTCATCAAGTAACTGAAAAAGTTAAAGATTCATTTAATGTAAGGAGAATTAAAGTAGGCAAACCCTATATTCTTTTTTTAGACAAGAAAAAACCCAATACGCTTAAAGCCTTAGTCTATATTGAAGATCGAATACAATATACTGTAGTAGATTTTAGAGATTCTTTAGTCGTATCAAATAAGCAAAAACCAACACGCATTAAAAGAAGAGTGGTGGCTGCCGAAATTAACGGATCACTTTCTGAAACATTAAGTAATGCTGGTGTTAGTCCTGCATTAGCTCCCAAGTTAGCAGGAATTTACGCCTATACAATTGACTTCTTTAAAATTCAAAAAGGAGATAAATTTGCCGTGACCATTAATGAAAAATATATGGAAGACTCTATTTACATTGGAGTTGAAAGCATCGAAGCTTCTTATTTTGAACACAAAGGGAAAAAGATATTTGCATTTCCCTATAAGTTAAATGAAAACCAAAAGAAAGAAGATTATTACGATGAAAACGGTAAAGGGCTAAAAAGTATGTTTTTAAAAGCGCCTTTAGACTATTTCAGAATTTCCTCTCGTTTTACTGGGCGTCGTTTTCATCCGGTTCAAATGCGATTTAAAGCTCATAATGGAACAGATTATGCAGCGCCACACGGCACACCTATTAAAACTACCGCTTCGGGCGTAGTAGAAAGAACGGGTTACACCGCCGGAAATGGTAATTTTGTAAAAGTGCGTCATAGCTCAACCTATGCAACTCAGTATTTACACATGTCCAGAATTTTAGTTCGAAACGGACAAAGCGTTTCACAAGGACAAACCATAGGAAAAGTAGGAAGCACCGGATTAGCTACCGGACCGCACGTTTGTTATCGTTTTTGGAAAAATGGCGTGCAAGTGGATCCACTGCGATTAAAATTACCCAACACAGAACCTATGGGGAAATCAGACAAACAAAAATATTTAAGCTATATTGCGCCTTTAAAAAAAGAGTTAGACAGCATAACCGCACAAAAATTTAAAGAATAATGGCACTGCAATCGATCAATCCAACACAAACTCAAGCTTGGAAAAAATTACAAGCGCATTTTGAAACCATGAAAAACGTTCAAATGCAACATTTATTTGCAAATGAACCTGCAAGAGCCGAAAAAATGCACCTTCAATGGAATGATTTTTTAGTTGATTATTCTAAAAATATTATTTCAGCCGAAACGATTTATTTGTTACAAGAATTAGCCAATGAAGTACAATTAAAAGACGCCATTACAAAATATTTTGATGGAGATGTAATCAATCAAACCGAAAACAGAGCCGTTTTACATACTGCGTTACGCGCTAAAGAAAATGCTTCTGTTCGAGTAGACGGGGTTAATGTAATGCCCGAAATTTATTCGGTAAAAAATAAAATCAAAAACTTTTCAAACGAAATTATCTCAGGACAACGAAAAGGATTTTCTGGAAAGCCATTTACCGATGTTGTAAATATAGGAATTGGCGGATCAGATCTTGGTCCGGCAATGATTGTTGAAGCCTTACAATATTATAAAAATGATTTAAATGTTCATTTTGTTTCCAATGTAGATGGCGACCATGTGAATGAAATTATTAAAAAAATAAATCCTGAAACAACTCTTTTTGTAATTGTATCCAAAACATTTACCACACAAGAAACGCTTTCTAATGCCGAAACCATAAGAAGTTGGTTCTTGCAATCAGCAACACAAGAAGATGTTGCAAAGCATTTTGTAGCTGTTTCAACGAATATTCAAAAAGTAACTGAATTTGGTATTAATCCAGACAATATTTTCCCAATGTGGGACTGGGTGGGCGGACGTTTCTCATTATGGAGTGCCGTTGGACTATCCATTAGTTTAGCTGTAGGATTTGATCATTTTGACCAATTATTACAAGGCGCTCATGAAATGGATGAGCATTTTAAAAACGAGTCGTTTGATAAAAATATTCCGGTTACCTTAGCTTTATTGAGTATCTGGTACAATAATTTTTTTGGGGCTGAAAGTGAAGCATTAATTCCTTACACCCAATATTTGCAAAAATTAGCGCCTTATTTACAGCAAGGCATTATGGAAAGCAATGGCAAAAGCATCGGAAGAGATGGTAAACCGGTCAATTATCAAACCGGAACTATTATTTGGGGCGAACCAGGCACTAATTCACAACATGCTTTTTTCCAATTAATTCACCAAGGCACCAAATTGATTCCAACTGATTTTATTGGATTCAAAGAGTCATTATATGGTAATAAAGACCATCATGATAAATTAATGTCAAATTTCTTTGCTCAAACCGAAGCTTTATTAATGGGTAAAACCGAGGTTCAAGTACAAGCTGAATTTGATAAACAAGGAATTTCGGGCGATAAAGCCGATTTTTTATTGCCGTTTAAAGTGTTCTCAGGGAATAAGCCAACGAATACACTATTAATCCAAAAATTAACACCCGCTACCTTAGGTGCTTTAGTCGCTTTATATGAGCACAAGATTTTTGTACAAGGCGTCATTTGGAATATTTTCAGCTATGATCAATGGGGAGTTGAGTTGGGCAAACAACTGGCAACATCTATTCTTAACGAAATTGTAGATAACGTTCCACAAAGTCATGATGGTTCAACTTCTTTTTTATTAAAAAAATATAAGAATTAGTATATTATTTATAGAAAAGCGCTTCAAAAAGCTGTTTTTACCGAAAGAAAATCTTTAATTAACATTTTTTTAAGTTTTTTATTATTCAAATAGCTTTTGTTAACATTAAATTAACATTAGAAATAAAATCTTGTAGCAACTTTTCATAAAATATTTTAAAAACACATCACATGAAAATTTTTAAAAATGCATTACTTTTTGGGTTTTTCTTTTTGTCAACCCTAACAGTATTTTCTCAAGGTAATACTAATTCCTCAATTAACGGTCAAGTTACTGATAATCAGTCTTTTGGAATACCTATGTCTAATATCATTGCAGTACACGTACCATCAGGTACTAAATATGTGGCTTCAACAGATTTTGACGGATTTTTTAGAATCTCAAATATGAGAGTTGGTGGACCCTATACGGTAACTTTTAGTTATGTTGGTTACAAACAACAAGAAGTGAAAAACATCGTTTTACAACTTGGGGAATCTCAAAGTATGAAAATTGTGTTAGAACAAGAAGCAAATGAGTTAAAAGAAGTAATTGTTATTGCAACTAAAGACAACGTTTTCAATTCAAAGAAAACGGGTGCTCAAACAATTATTGATTCAAAAAAAATAAATTCGTTACCTTCTCTATCTAGAAATATCGCAGATTTTGCTAGACTTACGCCACAGGCACAGTTAAGAGGAGATGATGTAATTTCAATTAGTGGACAGAACAATAGATACAATGCTATTTATATTGACGGTGCTGTAAATAATGATGTTTTTGGATTAGCTGGTAATGGAACAAATGGTGGACAAACAGGAGTAAGTCCTATTTCATTAGACGCTATCGAGCAATTCCAAGTTCAAGTAGCACCATTTGATGTTAAAATTTCTGGATTTGCTGGAGGTGCAATTAGTGCCATCACAAAATCAGGAACTAATAATTTTGAAGGTTCTGCTTATTATTTAAACAGAAATGAAGGATATGCAGGAAAAACACCTCCAAGCTTAGTTGCTACCGGAGGGGAAAGAGAAAAATTAGCGGAGTTTAATGCTACTACTATTGGTGTAAGAGCTGCTGGTGCCATCAAAAAAGACAAGTTGTTCTATTTCATTAATTATGAAAGACAAGACAATGAAACGCCACAACCTTTTGACATCAATAATTATACAGGGAATGTTAAAAATTTAACGCCTAGCGCTTCTGTACCTGATGGTATAGAGTTTTTAAGAAACAATTTGATTACACGTTTTGGATACAACCCAGGAGCCTATACGAATAACTTTGCAACTTTAAAAAGTGATAAGTTTATTGCTAAAATTGACTGGAATATCAACGACAACCATAAATTGGCTTTAAGACACAGTTTAGTAAAAGCAAATGACGTTTCACCTTCAAGATCTTCTGCAAACGCTATAAATTTTATGGGTGGAGCTATTGATTTTGAAACCACTACTAATTCATCTTCATTAGAGTTGAATTCAAGATTTGGTAATAAATTTGCAAATAATTTAGTTGTTGGATATACCTCAGTGGTGGATGATAGAAATCCATTTGGATCGCCTTTTCCATGGGTGGAAATTCAAGACGGGTCGAGTAATAGAATTTTCTTCGGTTCAGAACCCTTTTCAACCGCTAATTTATTAGAGCAAAAAACACTTACCGTTACAGATAATTTTGAAATTAATTCGGGTAAACATACTATTACTATTGGTACTCACAATGAATTTTCTTCTGCAAAGAATGTGTTTGTGGGTAGAAACTTTGGAGAATATAGATTTTCAACCTTGAATGATTTCATTAATAATTTAAAACCTAACCGATTTAGATTAGGATATTCATTAGTAGGTGGAGATGGTGATGCTTCTCAAGGAGCCGCTGAATTTGATGTAATGCAATTTGGAGGTTATATCCAAGATGAATTCAGAGTAGCAAACAATTTTAAATTAACATTCGGTATTAGAGCTGATGTGCCAGTTTGGGATAGCTATATAAACAATGCCGATTTCAACAATAGAACGATTCCATTACTAGAGGCTGCTGGTAAAGATTTACAAGGCGCTAGAGTAGGAGAGCAAATAAGTACTAAAGTTCATTTATCACCTCGTTTAGGATTTAATTATGATGTAAATGGAAACAAGAAGACTCAAATTAGAGGTGGTTTAGGAATATTTACTTCAAGATTACCATTAGTATGGCCAGGTGGAGCATATAATAATAATGGGGTTACTCAAGGAGCAGTTGTTATTAATGGCGCTACAAATGCTTTAATGCCATTATTTGACCCAAACACCTCTGTAGCAAGTCAAATTGTGAATCAAAATAATGCTAATTTAGGTCCGCTTCCAGGAAATCCTGGAGCTCCAGGACAATTTGCAGGGAATATTGATTTGTTTGCAAAAGATTTCAAGTTACCTCAAGTATTCAAAGCTAGTTTAGCAGTTGATCAAAAATTACCTTTTGGAATTTTATTTAGTGGGGATATTACCTACAATGATAATATTACAGCTATAAAATATGAAAATTTGAACATTCAAAATCCAACAACAAGATTAACAGGAGCAGATACACGTCTTAGATCTAATGGTAACACGAGAGTTGATAATACATATCAAGGAATTTATTTAGCTTCAAATACATCAGAAGGTAAAGCATGGAATGCGTCTTACACATTATCTAAAACTTTTACAACAGATAAATTAGATGTATTTGTTCAAGGTACTCATGCTTATGGCGAATCAACCGTTTTATTTGATGCTACATCTTCTCAAAACAGTTCACAGTGGAACAACATTGAAACTGTAAATGGTTCTAACAATATAGGCGGGGTTTCAAGATCAGATTTTGATCAAGGTAACAGAATATTAGGAATTACTTCATTGACCTACAAATGGAACAATAATTTAAAAACTAAAATTGGTTTCTATTATGAAGGAACAGAGGGTACTCCTATAAGTTATGTTTATAATGACGCGTCTGGAGGAGGAAATAACAATTTATTAAGAGATACCTTCTCAGAATCAGCTTTAATGTTTGTACCTGCAAGTCAATCACAAATTAATCTTGTAAGCACTACAGGTGGTTTAACCGCCCAACAACAATGGGATGAGTTAAACGCATTCATTGAAGGAAATGATTATTTAAGAAGCAGAAGAGGACAATATGCTGAAAGAAATGGAGATCGTTTAAAATGGAGCCATGTTATTGATTTAAAATTTGCTCAAGAAGTTTCAGTTAATGTTGGTAAAAGAAAACATTCGTTCGAGATAACTGCAGACATATTTAATTTCACAAACATGTTAAATAAAAACTGGGGGAAACGTTACTTTGCTAGCTTTGACCAAGTACAACTTGTTGACCATGTTGGTTTCTTAGCAGATGGTACTACTCCAACTTTCAGATATAATCCTGATTCAGCTAAACAACTTAATCAAGTTGATGATGCAGGAGTTAATTCTTCAAGATGGCAAGCTCAGTTAGGTGTTCGTTATACATTTAACTAATTTAATAATACACAATTTAAACCTCTCACTCATTTTTTTGAGTGAGAGGTTTTTTTATTTATTATATTTGTAATTCACAATAAAATAATAAACTATGTACAGCACTATTCTTTCCCTTCACTCTACACTAGCTTATGCAGCATTAGGAGTATTGTTATTAGCGGTAATCAATGCCATTTTAGGAGTAACCTCAAAAAGTTTATTTAAACCAAAAGACCGAAGTATTTCGTTAGTTGCTTTAATTATTTGTCATGTGCAATTAGTAGTAGGTTTACTATTGTATATTGTTTCAGATAAATTTGAACAATGGTCATTATTAGGCATGAAAATAATGAAAAACAGTGAATTAAGACAACTTCTTGTAGAACACCCTATTACAAATATTATTGCTATTGTTTTGATTACCATTGGTTGGTCAAAACATAAAAGAGAAGAAAGTAATAACGGTAAATTCAAAAAAATTGCATTATTTTACCTATTAGGATTAGTGCTTTTATTGGCAATGATTCCTTACAAACAATGGTTGGGATAAGCAACTTTCAAAACAACCCATAAATGAAACAATTACGTTTTATAATCCCTTTAATCGTTCTCATTATAGCCATTAGTAGTTTCTCTGATTCAAGTAACAATTTGATCAGAGAAACCGCTATGGTTGATAGCATCAAAAAACAGGATTCGCTCGCCATTGTTTTAGCAAAAAAACAGGATTCATTATCAAGAATCAAGTTGACACCCTATAAAAAAAATGTCGAAGCTTCTCATTATGCCGATAAATTCAATGGAAGAAGAACGGCAAGTGGCGCTCGTTTTCACAACAATAATTATACGGCTGCTCACAAAAAACTTAAGTTTGGTACTAAAGTGAAAGTAACCAATACCGCAAATGGTAAAAGTGTTGTGGTTACAATTACAGATCGTGGCCCATTTACAAAACAAAGAGAAATTGACATGGCTAAAAGGCCATTTTTAGATATTTCACACAACCGAGGAAGAGCACCTTTGCGCGTGAATCTTGAAATTATAGAGTAGTTTATTTCCAGTTTTTATAAGAAGATACACTAAGCGAAGCATTATAATAGCGATCATCACCGGTTACTTCTTCTCCTAACCAATTGGGTTTTTCAAACGACTCGTTTTCATCATTTAGCTCAATTTCTGCGATGATTAATCCCATATTGTCGCCTTCAAAAACATCTACTTCATACAGGTGTTTTCCAGAAGGGATTTCATAACGAACTTTATCAATCACGCCATCTTCGCACAACAGTAATAATTGTTCTGCTTCAGTAACTTCAATTTCTTTTTCCCATTCAAAACGTGTAGTTCCCGATTCGTTTCCTTTCCCTTTAATGGTAATAAATCCTTGCGTTCCTTTAATGCGAATACGAACTGTTCGTTCCGGATTTGAATTGAGATACCCTTGTACTATTCGATTCGACCGTATACTTTCGGATAGAAATTCAGTAGAGGTGACTAAAAATTTGCGTTCGATTTCGTTCATGATGTCGTTTTAAATCTAAAAAGAAATTGAATTTAGTATTCTTATCAAATATACTATAAATTTGTAATATGCTTACTCAAAATACGCTTCGGAAAATTATTCATATTGACATGGATGCGTTTTATGCTTCTGTGGAACAAATGGATAATCCTGCCTTGCGAGGAATACCATTAGCGGTAGGCGGAAGCGAAATAAGAGGCGTTGTAAGCGCCGCAAGTTATGAAGCTAGAAAATATGGCGTTAGAAGTGCAATTAGTGGCATACAGGCAAAAAAATTGTGTCCCGATTTAGTTTTTGTGCCTCCACGATTTGATCGATATAAAGAAATTTCCAAAAAAATAAGAAAAATTTTCCTCGATTATACCGATTTAGTTGAGCCTTTATCTCTTGACGAAGCCTATCTTGATGTTACCGAAAATAAAAAAGGAAACCCAAGCGCAACGTTAATTGCACAGGAAATTAGAAAACGAATTTTTGATGAAGTAGGATTAACGGCTTCTGCCGGAATTTCGGTGAATAAATTTGTAGCCAAAATTGCGTCTGATTACAATAAGCCAAACGGACAAAAAACTGTTAATCCAGAAGAGGTTGAAGCTTTTTTAGAGCGATTAGATGTGAAAAAGTTTTACGGAATAGGTAAAGTTACCGCCGAAAAAATGTATCAATTGGGTATTTTTACAGGATTTGACCTAAAGCAAAAATCAGCTGATTATTTGGAAAAACATTTTGGGAATAGCGGTTTGCATTATTTTCAAATTGTACGCGGCATTCATGAAAGTCCGGTTAAACCCAATAGAAAGATAAAATCGATAGGCGCCGAACGTACTTTTAATGAAAATTTATCTTCCGAAATTTATTTAGAAGAGCGATTACAAAACATTGCAAAAGAGATAGAACAACGCTTACAAAAAAGTAAAATTGCCGGAAAAACAATAACATTAAAAATTAAATATTCTGATTTCACCCTTCAAACACGCAGTAAAACAGTCCCTTATTTTGTAAATGATAAAGCAATTATTGCTGATGTGGCTAGAGATTTATTATATCAAGAACGCCTTCGAAATTCGGTTCGATTATTAGGCATTTCTATTCACAATTTAAATAATGAAGATCCAAAACAATTGATGCCACAAAAAAGTGTTTCGGCGCAATTGCGATTTGAGTTTTAAATAAAAAAGCGACCCGAAGATCGCTTTAGTTGAAGGTATTTTATGTTTATTCTATTTCTGAAATGCGCAACGTATTTACCATTCCTTTGTCAATTACAGGCATAGCCGCAAGGTTTATTAACATGTCACCTTTACTAACATACTTTTTTTCTACACAAATTCTATTGATATCGTCTATGGTATCATCGGTACTTACTAACTTATCATAAAAGAAGGCTCTTACCCCCCATAAAAGATTTAATTGTGTTAAGATTCTTTTATTTGAAGTAAAGACTAAAATATGTGATTTTGGACGCCATGCCGAAATTTGAAATGCGGTATAGCCCGAATTTGTTAAGGTAGTAACTGCTTTTGCATTAATAGCATCTGCCATTAAAGCAGCATGATAACAAATCGATTTTGTAATAAAACGTTTGGTTCTAATGTTCGGCTGACTCAAAGGCACTTTAATCAGTGGTGAATCTTCAACGCTTTTAATAATACGCGTCATGGTTTCAATTACTTCAACAGGATAATTTCCTACTGAAGTTTCACCCGATAACATTACAGCATCTGCTCCATCCATTACCGAATTGGCTACGTCGTTTACTTCAGCACGTGTTGGCGTTAATGAAGTAATCATAGTTTCCATCATTTGAGTAGCTACAATAACTGGAATTCGAGCCGTTTTTGCTCTATGAATTAGTTTTTTCTGAATCAATGGCACTTCTTCTGCAGGAACTTCAACACCTAAATCACCACGAGCAACCATTAAAGCATCACAAAAAGCTACAATTTTGTCTATGTTTTCAACCGCTTCAGGTTTTTCAATTTTGGCAATAATTGGAATTTTATGATCAGAATGTTTTGCAATTAAGTCTTGTAATTCTTCTAAGTCTTTTGGAGTTCTCACAAATGAAAGCGCAATCCAATCTACTTTGTTCTCTATAGCAAAAAGTGCATCTTTAATGTCTTTTGGTGTTAAAGCTGGTAAAGAAACTTTAGTATTTGGTAAGTTAACTCCTTTTTTAGATTTCAACGGTCCGCCTTGAACCACTACTGCTTCAACTTCGGTATTTTTATCAGTTTTTGTAACTTCAAAAATTAATTTTCCGTCGTCTAATAAAATTCTTTCTCCCGGATTTACATCTTTTGGAAACTCTTTATAGTTCATATAAACGCGAGAAGCAGTTCCAAGAACATCTTCGGCTGTGGTGAATGTGATGACATCGCCTTTATTTACAACAACATCTTCTTTCATAACTCCTACACGAAGTTTTGGACCTTGTAAATCGGCTAATATAGAAGTAGTATAACCAAATTCTTCATTCAGTTCTCTGATGATGTTTATACGTTCCGAAACATCGGTATAATCGGCGTGTGAAAAGTTAATTCTAAATACATTAACACCAGCATCAATCATGTTTTTTATGACTTCTTTTGAGCTACATGCAGGACCTAATGTGGCTACAATTTTAGTTTTTTTGTTTGTTGGCATTTTTAAAAAATTAAATTATTTTTAGATTTTAAATTCGTTGTTTCAATAGTGTAAGCAGTAGTTACATTTTTTATGGATAGAATTTTCTCAATCATATCTTCTTCATCAAAGTCATAATCGATATTTTCAATTTTTAATAGATAATCTGCTTTTTTATATTCGGGCAATAAAAAAACGGTTATATCTACCTGATCAAATAATTGACTCGTTTTCTTTTTTGAATTTACAATAGTGGTTTTATTTTCAATTAAACTCCATTGTACATCACTTTCTTCGTCGTCAAAAATGTAATTACTAAAAGCACTTTTTCCTTCTGAAATAGCAATTTCAATATTGGACTCGTTTTTAATTAAACGGGTTTCTAAAATAGTATTAATGGCATAAGCTAATTTGTAATCCTCCAATGAAGAATGAATTGCAATTAGTTCATAATCCTCTGAAATAAAATCGTTTATTTGAATTTTATGGATTGCCATTAGACACAATTTGATTGTAAATATAGTATTAAAATCGAATAAAAATTTGAAGTTTAACGCTTCTTAACGTTAATTTACTAACGCAAACGTTTTAGTTTTGCATTATTTTTGAGAAATTTTTTCTTGCAAGGCAAAATAAGCTCTTTGTGAAGCTTTTTCTTCCGCTTTTTTCTTGGATGTGGCGCGTGCTTTTGCAATAATTTTTTGGTCGATGAGTAATTTTACGCCAAAATATTTTTGCCCTTCTATGCCATTATCTTCCACAAATTCAAAAGCAAAGGTCTTTTTTTCTTTTTGACACCATTCAATAATTAAACTTTTATAACTAATTACTTTTCCTTCTAATTTAGCAATATCAACATATTGTTTGATGATTTTTGTGCGAATAAATTTTTCACAATATTCAAAACCTCGGTCTAAATAAATTGCACCAATAAACGCTTCAAATAAGTTGCCGTGAATGTTTTCGCCAAATTGATTTGAACTTACTTTACTGTCTACAAATTCGATCAGGTTAAAATCGCGTCCCAATTCATTTAGGTGTTCTCGACTCACAATTTTTGAACGCATTTTTGTTAAATAGCCCTCGTCGCCCGAAGGTACTTCGTTATAAAGATGCGCCGCAATAACACTGCCTAACATGGCATCACCTAAAAATTCTAAGCGTTCATAATTAAACGGATTGCCTTTATCGTCAAGCTTGTTCACCGAACGGTGTGTAAACGCTTTTTGATAATACTTAATTTCTTTTGGCGAAAAGCCTAGAATTTTGGTAATTTTTTCAAAAAAAATCCCGTCTTCATGAGAACGGGAATTTTTGAGTATTTTTTTTAACAGACGCATGAATTAGTCTACTAATTTTTTAAACAATACACACGCATTGTGACCTCCAAAACCAAAAGTATTACTTATGGCAACATTGATTTCACGTTTTTGTGCTTTGTTCAATGTTAGGTTTAAAGAAGGATCAATATTTTCGTCTACAGTTGTATGATTAATTGTTGGAGGGACAAGGCTATTTTGCATAGCTAAAATTGACGCAATAGCTTCAATAGCTCCGGCAGCACCAAGTAAGTGACCTGTCATTGATTTTGTTGAATTAATGTTGATGTTTTTAGCATGATCACCAAAAACATGACTAATTGCTTTTAACTCAGCTACATCACCAAGCGGAGTAGAAGTACCATGCGTATTAATATGGTCAACCATATCAGGAGTCATTCCTGCATCACGTAAAGTGTTTTCCATTACAGCAATTACACCAATCCCTTCCGGATGTGGCGCTGTTAAATGGTAAGCATCTGAAGACATTCCGCCACCACCAACTTCACAATATATTTTAGCACCACGTGCTTTTGCGTGTTCATATTCTTCTAACACTAATGCTCCTGCACCTTCTCCTAAAACAAACCCATCACGAGTGGCATCAAAAGGTCTTGAAGCTGTTTCTGGACTTTCATTTCGAGTTGAAAGGGCGTGCATAGAATTAAATCCACCCATTCCGGCAATGGTTACCGCTGCTTCTGAACCACCAGAAACAATTACGTCACACATTCCTAAACGAATGTAATTGAAAGCATCAATTAAAGCATTTGCCGATGAGGCACAAGCAGAAACTGTCGTATAATTTGGTCCCATATACCCATTTCGCATTGAAATGTGAGCAGGAGCAATATCAGCAATCATTTTTGGGATAAAAAATGGGTTGAATTTTGGCGTTCCATCTCCTTTTGCATAATACATCATTTCTTCTTGAAACGTTTCTAAACCACCAATTCCAGCACCCCAAATTACGCCAACTCTATGTTTGTTTACATTATCGTGTGTAATTCCGGCGTCTTTAATAGCTTCATCACTAGCTGCAATAGCATACTGAGCAAATTTATCCAATCTACGCGCTTCTTTACGATCCATGTACTCTTCGATGTTGAAGTTTTTTACTTCACATGCAAATTTGGTTTTGTGTTTTTCTGTATCGTAATAGGTAATTGGCGCGGCTCCGCTTTTCCCACTAATTAAACCTTCCCAATATTCTTGAATACTATTTCCGATTGGAGTTAATGCACCAAGACCGGTTACAACAACGCGCTTTAATTGCATAGTTTTTAATTTTCGTTTGATATAAAAAAACCCAAAGCGCTTTTAATAATAACTAAAAGAAACAATGGGTATTACATATTTTTTATTGTATGATTGTAATACAATCAATGTTTGCAAAATCTTTTAAAAGATTTAAAACGGGGAGGTAAAAATAATAGCACCCACAAAAGAAATCTCTTGCGGATGCTTTAAATATTATTTTTTTGCTTCCTCAATGTAAGAGATAGCTTGACCTACAGTAGCAATGTTTTCCGCTTGGTCGTCTGGAATTTGAATATCAAATTCTTTTTCGAACTCCATAATAAGCTCAACAGTGTCTAATGAATCAGCTCCTAAATCATTTGTGAAGCTTGCTTCTGTTACAACTTCGTTTTCGTCAACACCTAATTTGTCTACGATAATCGCTTTTACTCTTGATGCAATGTCTGACATAATCTTTTAATTTTTAATTTAATTTGTTGGCAAAAATAAAAAACTTTATTTTAAAACAACCTTTTTGTTAC
>CAISYO010000296.1 GCA_903889745.1 uncultured Bacteroidota bacterium
AAATACGCCCCGTTTTTTTAAGTGGATTCTGGACTCCACTTTTTACATAAAATATAATAATTCATTAGTTTAAAATTTAAAAGATCTTAAACGTTTTGAAAATAAGAAAAAAAATTTAAATATCTGTAATCATCATTGAGTTGGATAACAAATAATAAAGTTATTTTCCACATTGAACATAGGTATAAAACGAAATTTAGAAATTTCAGACATTTTTTTGTCATTTTAACATAATTGCATAAAAGCCACTAAACATCGCTATAATTGTAAACAGATACATCATATGGTCCAACTTTATAGTAATTCCCCAGCCATTCACTAATTCTATTTATGTCGAATGATGAAAGCATCATATCATGAATTTCTTCGTGGTCTTGGCTTTTAAATCTGAAGGAAACTTTTATCTTATAAGTTTTCATGTTAATTAATTGTGTTTAATTTTTTCTACTCACAAGGCTTTTCGAAATACGCCCCGTTTTTTTAAGTGGGTTCTGGTCTCCACTTTTAAAATAAAATAGTGTTTATAAAATTATACGATTCATTCATCTCTTTTAATCCAAGCCTGCCTCGCTAACAAAATTTTCAAAATTTTCTTTGTCTTCTTCTTCTCCTGAATCAATCTCCCTCGCTTCTTTGATAATTTTCTTTGCAAATTCTTCACTTATGCCTGCAGTAAGTTCAAATTCATCTTCATCTGTAACGATTACCATTAAAGCATCTGCGTAACTTTTTTCGCTTTTATTCCATAAAAGTTCACAAGCTTTTTCAGCAAGATCTGAATAATCAACATATTCTTGTGGACTTAAACCGTAACAAAGTATGTCAGCTAGTGATTCATCATTCAGTTCAATTGCTTCAATCAATAAATCTCTTGTGTATTCCTTAACGTCTCTAACATCATCTCTTGAGCTTGGCCTATATTCGTTAAACTGAACTTGTGCTATACTTAGCAAAGCATCTCCATCCATCGTTTGATTTTGATAAATGATTTGATTGAAGTCGAACCAATCATTACAGATTGTTTCGAATTCATCCTTGACATCACCATCTTCATCAAACAGCTTTTTTTCAAAAAGTCTTTGTACAGCACTTACAAGATCTCTTACTTTAAAATTGATTTTTGTACCAGCTACAGATGAGTTTTCTGCTAATTCTTTTAATATTTCCTCACTTCTAACATAATACAATGCATGCGCATCTTGAGACATAGCAGTTAAAACAATTTCAGGATCAGCATTTAATTCATCAGAAGCATATTCAATAGAATTAGGTTTGTTATTAATTGCTTCTAAAACTATTTCGCGGTTGTTTTTTAAATTATTTGATGCGTCTGAAAGTGTTCTGCCATCTTTTTTAACAGCAGCTAAAATAACTTCTCTATCATCTTTTAATTTATCGGAAGCGTATTCTAGGGCGCGCCCATAATTAGCAACTGCAACCAAAACAATTTCTTTATCATTCTTTAATTTATCAGAAGCGTATTCTAAAGCGTTACCAACATTAGCAACAGCAGCCAAAACAATTTCTTTATCATCCTTTAATTTATCAGAAGCGTATTCTAAAGCGTTACCAACATTAGTTACAGCAGCTAAAACAATTTCTTTATCATCCTTTAATTTATCAGAAGCGTATTTCAAATCTCTGCCATATTTAGTTACATCTGCTAACATAAATTGTTTGGACTCAAACCATTCTTTTGGCACCTTTTCGTAATCCCATGTTTCTTCTTCAAACCATTTTAATTGCTCGGGAGATAAGGATGTTTTTTCATTTATAGATTGATTGCTTTCCGACTGCGAATTCAAGGAACCTGTCCATTTTCCTTTCATTGGTCCAGGTTCTATACCTTGCTTCCACTTAGCATCAAATCCGTTTTCTATAAAAGTAAACTGAATTAAACCAGTAGCTGCATCTACATGAAATGTTCCGGTTAATACATTATTTTGCAAAGTTCCATTAATTTTCCCTTTTCCTTTGTTGCCTTGTATTTCATATTCAGCATTAACAGTTCCTTTATTTCCTTCTGCAAAAACAATTGTTCCTTGATCACTGTTTATTGAATACTCTTCGTTTAACTTTATCATATTTTTGTTTTATAATTTAATTATTCTTTAGAAAAGTATTGCCTATCATTTAACTGCTTATGGAAGATACTACATAATTTTTTACCAAAGAAATTTCATTCCTCAACTTTCAGTATTCCCTATTTTGCAATTATTAATCTACTTGCTTCCTTTTCAATAAATCTAATATTTCTTGTTGCTGATGTTTTATGTCATCAAGTTCTTTTCTTAATGAATCAAATTGAGAAATTTCTTCTATCTCAGATTTTTTTGCAGCTTGGTTCATTTGATCCATAAATATGCTATTGATAAGCGATATGCCCAAAATACTTCCGGAAAAAACTATGGCAACAAAATAAAATTTTGAAAAAGAAGAAAATAAAACGGATTCTTTTGTTTCAATTACATCAATTATCCCCGAAAATCCTTCGCCAGAAAATACTTTAAATATCGTAAAAAAACTTTCGAATGCATTTTGAAAATACATTGGGGCTGCGTGTTTAAAAAGCGTTAATGATATTAAGGATACTATTGTTGTATAGATAAAAAAAGCGAAAATAATAAACGAAATACTTTTTAATGCTTTAAACAATTGTATACTAATACGTTTTCCCTCTGGTATGTATTCTATTACTCGCAGTAATTTAAATATTCGTAAGGAACGCAAAGCCGCAAAGCCAGCAAAAATTTCTAAATCAGCAATAAATAATACACCAATACTTGGTATAGCAAGAATAATTGAAAAGAAATCAATGCGATTCCAAATGCTCTGCATGAATGATTTAAACTTGTTTTTACCAGGTGTAAAAATAATTTTGACTGTTATTTCAATACAAAAAAATAGTGTAAACCCAACATCAATTAAATCAAAAAGAAAATAAAAAGCATTTAATAATTCAAACGAATGCAAATAAATAACGATTACATTTAATATAATTAAAAGATAAATTAATCGGTCGTTGTAAAATAGTTTTTTCATTTTTTATTTTTTTACCAATTTTTTAAATCTATATCTTCTAAATCTACATATGGAAAATCGAATTTATTAATAAGTTCCTCTTCAGGAAACACTTGCTGTAATGGATCTATAATTATAGCCAAGTCATCAATCATATACTGTATTTTTTTATTTGTCCTTCCAGAAAAATAAGATTTTGTATGCTCATAACCATAAATTTGACCT
>CAISYO010000297.1 GCA_903889745.1 uncultured Bacteroidota bacterium
GGCAATAAATCCTGAAAATTTTATTATTTCAATATAACCGATATTTCCTTCCAGTATTTCGACTTTGGTAAAGCCGAAATTTATTTTTTTAGCTGCTTCATATTCATATTTCCTTTTAGCAGTTTCATTTTGAGCATAACTTTCAAATTTATTAGAGTCAAAGTAAAGTTTTAAATGATTGTCATTGCTTTTTTTTATTAATGAAGCATTTATCTTATTGGTAAAATTATCTAACGTGCTTTCGGTTTTAATTTGCATTTTGATAATTTCCAAAGTGTCTGATATGGATTTAGCAACTGTTCCATTAAAATACAATTTATTAATTTCACTCGAAACCTTTTCTATTATTGCTTTCTGTTTGTCAATAGAAATACTATTCTGTCCGTAATAATTACTGGCAATAACTAAACTGATTGTCAAAATTAAAATGTTTTTCATATTCTATTAGGTTTCTTTAAAATGACGCATAACGGTTTCAAGCTAAATTCCCGTTTGGATTTTGAAACTTTGTCTACCGAAATGCTAGTTTAAAGATAAATGTTTAATAGACTTTTGCAAAGCGAAAATTAACTAATTGTCTACCGCTTTTGCAAAAGCCGAAGCCGAATGCCCAAATGGGATTTAGGTTGTGTTAGGCGACGTGTTTTTTCTGCATTTAGTTTACTCAATTATTAATTTACCTTTTGATGTGCGTTGTTTATTTTGCAAAAGAACATAATGATATAACCCTTTTGCAAGACCACTAGTAGTAATATTGTTTTCTCCTTGAATTATTTTTTGTTCATGAACTTTTTGTCCAAGCGAGTTATATAAAATTAATTCTACGTTGGCGATTTCAGCAGCTATTTGAATTTTGAATGAACCGTTATTTGGGTTTGGAAAAATCAAGACCCCGTTGTTTTCTGTTAATGAATTAATGCCTGCAAGACAACTTCCGACACAAACTTTTCGAATCCGATAATTAACAAAGTCAGCGATAAATACATTGCCAGATGCGTCAATAGCTAATGCGATAGCTGTGTTTAGTTGCGCAAGGTTGGCACTAGCTCCGTCTCCGCTAAATCCAGCTACACCTGTTCCAGCAAATGTTGAAATTATTCCTACGTTATTTATTTTTCTAATTCGCACATTTACTTCATCAGCAATAAAGATATTGCCTGCTGAATCAATTGCTATTCCTTTTGGGTCGTAAAATTGAGCGTTAATAGCAGCGCCGCCGTCCCCACTATACCCAGGAACACCAGTCCCTGCAACAGTTGAAATAATCCCGACTGTATTCACTTTTCGGATTCTGAAATTTTCAGAAATAAATAAATTGCCTAATGCATCAGTAACTATCCCGTACGGAAGAGTTATTTGTGCACTGGTTGCAGCACCGCCGTCCCCACTAAAGCCAGGAACACCTGTTCCAGCAACGGTTGAAATAATTCCTGCTGTATTTATTTTTCGAATTCGTTGATTATTCGCGTCAGCAAAATAAACATTACCTGATACATCAATGGAAATGCCAATTATTTGCTGAATTTGTGCGCTGATAGCTAAACCACCATCGCCACTAAAACCAGCAACACCTGTTCCTGCAATGGTTGAAATAATACCTGATGCGTTTACTTTTCTAATTCTGTAGAAATCTCCCACATAAAGATTGCCCGATGTATCAACAGCCAGGCTGACTGGATAGTCTAATTGTGCGCTGGTGGCTGCACCGCCGTCCCCACTAAAGCCAGGAACACCTGTTCCAGCAATGGTTGAAATAATTCCTGCTGTATTTATTTTTCGAATTCGACGATTTTCAGCGTCGGCGATATATACATTGCCTAATGCGTCAACCGCTATGCCATATGTCGTAGCTAACTGCCCATTGATGGCAAGACCTCCGTCTCCACTATAACCCTGAACTCCTGTTCCGGCATAAGTAAATATATTTTGAGCATCACTCACTCCAAATGTCAAAAATAACGTTATAAAAAGTATACTTAATTGTTTGAGTATTTTCATGTTATGAGTTTTTGATATACAACGGCCTTTTTTCAAATATGTTGCCTAACGTTTTGGAGCTAAAAGAAGTGCGGCTTTGAAACCGTTTCTAACCGAAATGTTTTTTTAAAGATACAATGTTTGTTGCCATTTGCAAAGAAAAATAACTGTCTTTCGCGCAGCGGCAATATTTGCAAATGCTTATA
>CAISYO010000298.1 GCA_903889745.1 uncultured Bacteroidota bacterium
CACGTTCTAAAATAGACTTAGTGTATGTAAACATAACTCGAGGCATAATCTTTTAATTTTATAGGTTAACATAAAAAGAAGAACATGTTGTAAAATTACTCAAAAAAATGATTGATTTAGAAAATTTATGTTAAAAAAAATGCTAAATTTTTGCTAAATTTTTATTTAACAAGATTTTTTATACAATTTTTGTTGCTCTAAGCATTTCTCGTTTTCCAGGAGCTCCAGGTAACTTTTCAATAGCAAATCCAGCAGTTATCATGGCGTTTTTAATAGTTGTCCTACAAGCATAGGTTACCAATACACCATTAGGCAGTAACGCATCAAACATTTTTTTAAAAATAAGTTCGCTCCATAATTCAGGTTGTAAAGGAAATCCAAATGCATCAAAATAAATCAAATTATACTGATTTTTATCTTCTATATCTTGAAACAATTGTTGTCGCTTAGTCAACTTAAAATGAGAAGCAATTGTTACCTCTTGTTCCCAATCACAACTATGTAATTTTTCAAAAATAGTTGTAAATGAATTTGCCTTTAATTCTGATGGATAATTCATTTGCATTACTTCTTCTTGAGAAATTGGATAAGCTTCTACTCCAACATAATTGACTTTTTCTTTCTTTTGAGTTTCTAAAAAAGTAATAAATGCGTTTAAACCGGTTCCAAATCCTATTTCCAAAATAGAAATTTCAGCCTGATTGTTAAACAAATCTAAACCGTTTGCAATAAAAACATGCTTTGCCTCTTGAATAGCTCCGTGACTGGAATGGTAATTCTCATCCCAATCGGGTATTCTAATAGTAGTCGAACCATCAGCGGTAATTAATATTTCTCTTTTCATTTTTGGCATATAAAAAAGGTTTAAGAAACATCTCAAACCTTATTATTATATTATTTGATATATAATTTTTTAATCTTCGGAATCGGTCCGCCACATTTTACTTCGTGGCACTTTATACATGCATCTATTCCGTTATTAAAATGTTCTTTGGCATTTTTAGGATCTTCATAAATTAATTCTTGAGCTTTGATAAACTTAGCCGCTTGTTCGTCAAAAAAGGCATCTTTATCGGTTTCATCAGTCATTACGGCTTGGTGAATTTTTATAAAATGCTGTGGAAATTTACCAATAGTATCGCCTTTGATAATTCGCTCTTTCAAACGCTGATTATCGACATACATTTGTTCCATAAGAGCCGCCATTTCTGACATTTCATACATTTCAAATCCATCTTTATTAACCTTTGAATCAGATGCACAAGCTTCTTTATCCGATTGCTTTTTATCGGATTTCTTTTCGCATGAAATTGTCAAAAAAATGAACCCTAATAATAGAATTAATTGTTTCATTACTTAGCAATTAAAACGCCATCTGCCATAAATGAATACGTAACTTTTGGCTCAGTAATACTATCTATAGCGGCTTGCGATTTTCCAGCATCTTTAGCATAATGTTTCAAAACATCAACACTTTCAATACTTACAAAAGCTTTTCCGTTTACGATAACCTCTTTTTCTTGTGCGTTTTTTGGCACGAAGAATCCATAATCTTTGAATTTTACAAAAACTTCTTTATCATCAGCTAAATCTAAGGTCATCCAACAACCTTTCTTTTGACAAACTTCATTAATTGAGGATTTAAACTTAACTGAAAGGGTATCGCCTTCTTTCAAAGAAGCAAATTTTTCCATCATTTCTGAATTAGTTATAGCATTTTCAGAAGAAATTGAATCTCCAAATTTTGCATATGAAACATTGCCTTCCTCTTTAGAAACTTCTTTTTTTGATTCACAACTCATAAAAATAGCTGTTGCAACCAATACTAGGGTGATTTTTTTTATCATTTTTCAAATTATTTATAAACAAAAATACCATTATTTTTATTATTCTAACCAAACATCATTTGAATTAAGAAAAAAATGATAAAATAACCTTCTAATTACTATTCTTGCTCTAAATATTTAGTTTGTTAATAATTATACCTCTAAAGCAATATTAACGCTTCAATTTTTAGTAAGTTTGCAAAATATTTATCAAAAATCAGATTTTCTGATTATTAAAACTACTTTTTTTAGAAATGGAAGTAACAACTTTAAATGATATTGAAATTATTTTAGCTTCAAGTTCAAAAATTAACACTGTTGATTTTGAAAACCTAACTTTTGGTAACGTCTTTACAGACCACATGTTAATTTGTGATTTCAAAGAAGGTAGTTGGCAAAAACCAAGAATTCAACCTTATGCACCTTTTACTATAGATCCATCTGCAAAAGTTTTTCATTATGGACAAGCTATATTTGAAGGAATGAAAGCGTATAAAGATTCGGATGATGCTGTTTGGTTATTTCGACCAGAGGAAAATTTCGACCGATTTAATAAAAGTGCGACTAGAATGGCAATGCCTGAAGTTCCTGAAGCTGTTTTCATGGACGGATTAAAAAAACTAGTACAAATTGATAAAGAATGGGTAAAAAAAGGAAAGGGTAATACTTTATACATTAGACCTTTTATGATTGCTACCGGTCACGGCGTAATTGCTGCTCCTTCTCAAGAATATCGATTTATGATTATTTTATCGCCAGCACGTTCTTACTATTCTGGCGAGGTAAAAGTACTAATTGCCGAACATTTTAGTAGAGCTGCTAACGGGGGAATTGGAGCTGCAAAAGCTGCCGGGAATTATTCGGCTCAATTTTATCCAACTAAATTAGCGAACGAAAAAGGATTTCAACAAATCATTTGGACAGACGATGCTACGCATACTAAATTAGAAGAAGCGGGTACAATGAACGTTTTTTTTAGAATCAATGATACCTTATATACTGCTCCAACTAGCGAACGTATTTTAGATGGTGTAACACGTAAAAGCGTAATTGATTTAGCAAGAAGAGAGAACATTAATGTAGAAGTTTGCCCGGTACTCGTTGAAGAATTAATTACTGCTGCAAGAAATGGTTCTTTAAAAGAAATTTTTGGAGCTGGTACTGCTGCGGTTATCAATCCTATTGTTGGATTTTCATATAAAGATGAATATTTTGAATTGCCAAAAATAGAACAATCCATGGCTGTAGATCTTAAAGATAAACTGACTAATATTCAATATAAATTAGCCGAAGACACTTTTGGTTGGACCGTTAAGGTATAAGAATTTACATATCAACAAAAAAGCGATTTCAAATTTGAAATCGCTTTTTTTTATTTTAAAATATCTGAAAAGTTAGGCTTAAAGTAATTAGGACCTTTCATTACTTTTCCATCTTCGCGATAAATAGGTTTTCCATCTTCGCCTAATTTACTCATATTTGAGCGTTGAATTTCATCAAAAACGGCTTCAATTTTATGCTGAAGACCATGTTCTAATATAGTTCCACAAAGGATATATAACATATCCCCTAGTGCATCAGCTATTTCAACAATATCATTATTTTGAACTGCTTCTAAATATTCTTCGTTCTCTTCTTTCATTAAATTGAAACGAAGCTCATTTTTAAGCGCTCCTAAATCGGCTTTTATTTCGGTACTAACGCCTAGTCCATACGTTTCATGAAATAATTTTACTGCATTTAAATGTTTTTGCATACTATAGAATTTATTTTACGAAAAATAGAAATTTAGAATCTAATTAATCCTTATTTTTGTGAAAAATTTTCAATATGTTTTCAACAGGTCAAATTTATTTTGCAGTTTTTTTTATTGTCGCATTTGTCATCACAATGATAGCGGTGTATAGAAAAGACTTAAAGGTCTTACAACCCTTTTACAAAGGCACCTATTGGATTTTCATTGGCTTTTTAATTTTCATAGGACTGCTCTTTTTAATCAA
>CAISYO010000299.1 GCA_903889745.1 uncultured Bacteroidota bacterium
ATTTTTCCGCTGCTGGTAGGGTTGGGATAAATAGTAAGCCCCTCAATAATGGGTTCTTGCGATTTTGCTATAGAATTGTTTTTACTCTCTTGGGCTAGCGCACTAGAAGAGCCGTAAACAAAAAATATAAAAAGGATTAATACGTAATTTTTTTTCATCCGAAACGAATATTAAAAAAGTAAAGATACTAAAAAAAGTATAAAATGGACAAACAAAAAAAAATCCCTCTAGTGAGGGATTTTTAAGTGTATGTCAATACTAATTATTGTAATAAGTTTACACCACCAACAGTTGCCCAATTTCCAGCAGTTAAACTTGCACCTGTAGCCGTAGTACTTGTTGTATACTGTCCTGAAGGGAAAGTAACACTTAATGTACCAGCACCTGCAAACTGAGAAGTACCACTGTTAATTTTTACGCTAGTTAATTTAATTTTGCTACCATTAACTTGATCTGTATTTGTTCCTGCGTCTTGTATTCTTACTGCAGTAGCACCAGATGTAATATATCCTTCAATTAGGATGTTAGAAAAATCACCATTACCTTGTTTTTTAAATTGGATGGCATCATATTCTGCAGCAGAAGAACCACCTTCAGTAATAGTACCTGAAGCTCTTTTTAAAGTAATGTTAGAAATAACTGACCAAAAAGCATTGTTATTGTTAGAAGCCTCGATTTCCATTCCAAAATTTCCAGTTCCTACTTGGTAAGCATACCAGTTGGTATTGTTTTGTCCTTGCCATCCATCTTGCCAGTCGAAAGAATCGTCAAAGTTTCCATAAGATATTAAATTACGAGCGCTAACCGTTCCGCCATAAAATTCGAAACCATCATCTGCACCTTTGTAAGAAACTAAATTTTCTAAAATTGTTCCAGAACCTACTGAATAAAATGAAAATCCGTTCATTTCACTTGTTCCATCTGTAATTTTTTTACCAGCATATTCTACTCTTACGTAACGTAAAGCACCACCATTATGCGTTGCATTTGTTCCGCCATACATTAAATTTAATCCATCTTCAGAAGCTCTAGTAGTTGTTCCGCCAGACCCTTTAATGGGTGCATCACCATACATAATGATTCCTCCCCAAGATCCTGGTACACCTGAAGCCTCTGTCAATATAATAGGTTGAGCAGCTGTCCCGTTCATAATTAATTTACCACCATTTTTTACTACTAATGCATCTACTCCATTGGTCGCATTTGCGGTAATGGTTGAACCAGCATCAAAAGTAACAGTTACGCCACTTTCTATCGTTACAATTCCATTAAGGGTATAGTTTCCAAATGCAATTGTTGTGTTTGTTGTAATAGAACCTGTAAGTTCCCCCTCAACAGGTCTAAGTGTTCCCTCATCGTCATCTGTAGAACAACCTGTAAATAATGCACCTAAAATAGTTAGACTTAATAATAAATTTTTCATGTGTGTTTGTTTTTAATTGTTTTGACAAATGTAGAACGACTATGTTTTTTGAATGTTTTTTTACTATTATAAAAAGGTTATTGAAAAATCATATAATCGTAAAAACAATGTTGCTTTTATGTAAACAAAAAAGAGCAGTTAACTGCTCTTTTTAATATTAAAATGTATAAGATATACTCGTTGAGAATCCAACACCTCTTTTGTAGGATTGCTCTACTAATGAAGATTCCTCGATCGTTATTTTGTTATCAGTCCCTCTTTCTCTGGTATATAATGGGTTTAAAATATTATCTACAGCAAATTTAAGATCCCATTTTTTGTTGATCGAACTTCCCCAAACAAAATCTAATTTGTGAAAAGGTTTTTCATAAATGTGGTCATAACCAGCAATACCCACAGCATAGATGCGTTCACCATAAACATTATAAACTAATGAAGCCGTATTTTTGCAGTTGCTACCTAAATCAAATTCATATTTAAGATCGGTATTTAACAACCAGTTTGATGCACCTTGAAGATTTCTTTTTGTAAACGTATCAAAATCTGAACCAGGTCTTTTTAAATCAATTTTGGATTCGGTTAGCATTAATGAAGTATTAAATCCAAGCGAGAAACCATCTAAATTCTCGTTAAATCTACTCAATTGAACTAAGGCTTCAAATTCTGCTCCAAATAAGGTGGCGCTATTATTGTTAAAATACGTAATTGTTTGTCCACTTCCCGTTGCACTTGCTAAAATCGTTCTTTCAATTGGCTGGTCAATATATTTGGCAAACAAAGTAGCTGCAAACATTTCTTTCGGGGTAGGGAATATTTCAAATTTTAAGTCAGCATTGTAGTTTTCACTGTTTTCTAAATCTGAATTACCTAACTCGGTAGTACCATCTGCATTGATTAAATTGATGTCTAAGCTTTCAAAAAGTACCGGTTTTGTATATGTTTTAGAAACGGCAAAACGCAAATTACGATCGTCCTTTAGAGCATATTTTACATTTAATGAAGGCAAAATGTATAAGTTGTCATTCGTTTTACTTCGGTATGGGTTTGTAATTGGGTCAACAATAGATTTATATTTATACTCTCTAATTGTATTTTCTGCACGAAGCCCCACATTAAATTCTAATTTTTCATTCAGATTCAACAGTAAATTTGTGTAAACCCCATCGGCTCTTTGGAATACTTTTGTTTTCCATTCAGCAGTCGATTGTTCTGTGAATGATAAGAAATTGCTAGCAATATCATCTTGAATAAAAGAATCAATATCATTTACAGGCGTGTTGTAAGGTGCAGCTCCATTATTTGGATTTCCAAACGTAAATCTAAATTTAGACACCATATATTCTGCAAAGCCACTGTATCCAACAGACAATTTGTTGCGGTTATTTTCAATATTTCCAAATTTGTAGTTGTATTCTAAATTTCCCGACATATGGAAATTGTTGTCAATATTAAAAAACTGACGCAATAAATTATTACTACCGTACTGCGTGTTGATTTCTGTGTCCGAAATTTTTGTTCCCGTGATGAATTTTCTATCCGGTTGGTTGTATTTTGTTCGGGTATAAGAAATACCACCATTTAGGGAATGTTTGTCATCACTAGTTAGTTTGTAACTTCCAAAGAATTGATTGGCGAAATAATCCGATTGTTCGTATTGATTTAATCGAATAAATTCATTTGGATTTTGAACGGCAGTTCGGGTATATCCAACCTGATCTTGAATTAAATTTTCCGTAGTTTTTAAATATAATCCGGTATAATTAAATTTAAGACGATCGCCTTTAAATTGTAATCCCAATAATGAAGACGCTTGAGTTTGGAATTTAAATTGCTTTTTTTCTAAATTGTTATCATAGATTCCTTGTCCTTGAGAAAACGTACGATCTACACCTTCTCTAATTTGGTATTTATTGTCAAAATTAGTAGCAAATACATAATATAAGTTATTCGATCCCACATCAAATTTTCCAGAATGACTAATCCCTGTACTTGTATTTAATGGTGCTTTCACTTTATTTACATCCCAAGAAGAATTGTAATCGTTGTTTATTCTTCCTGCAGGTACACTCCCATATCCGCTTGGTAATTTTCGCTCTTGTCCGCCAAATCCAAAATAACTTTTTGAGTTGTTGGCATCTTTAGACAATAAAAAATCACTTAAATTATTATCGGTTGTAAAACCGGTCCCAAAACTAATTTTTGTTTGACCTTTCGTATTTTGACTGGTTTTAACATCAATAGTTGCGCCAGCAAAATCACCATAAATATTTGGATTAAAGGTTTTAAAAACGTCAATATAACCTACAACATCAGTAGGAAATTGATCCAATGGAATAATTTTTTTGAACGGACTGTTAGATGGAACCGCTAAATTATTTACCAATAAATTGTTGTAACGATCCTCTAAGCCTCTAATAAACAAACCTTTAGATTCTACTTTTGAAATCCCGGTAATTTTTGTTAGTCCTTCTTCTACATCACTAATTCCTTTTCGAGATAATTCTTGCGAACCAATACTTTGCTTGATTTCAACTGCTTTTTGTTGTTCTTGCAACAAAGCACTTTCTTTTTCTCTACTATATTGAACTTCTACAACTACTTCTTTTAACTCTTCACCTCCAGTAGATGCTAAAATATGATTGATAACTTTAACTTCTCCAGCCGCAACTGTGAAAGAAATTTCTTTGGTTTCATAACCCAAATAAGTGATTACAAGTGTATAGTTCCCAGCCGGCATGGTAAATGAATAATTTCCATTTTCATCGGTTGCGGTATTTTGTTTAGATTCTTTAATGATTACGGTAGCAAATGGAAGCGGTTCGTTCTTCATTTCCTTGTCTAAAATTTGTCCTTTTACAGTAGCATTTTGAGCCCATGAAATAACGGAAAAAAGTACTGCAAAAAATAGAAATTTAATCTTCATCTTGTTGGGTTATTAATTTGGGGCAAAGAAAGGGCTACAAAATTATATTACTGTTATTAGCCCGTTATGAATAAGTTGCACAATTGTTATCAAATTGTTAAGAGATTAAATTATGGTTAACATACAAATTACTTTTTATTTATCGTTATCTTTACGCTCACAA
>CAISYO010000300.1 GCA_903889745.1 uncultured Bacteroidota bacterium
AACACAAGGCTTCAGCATTGCGATTTATAATGGAAGGAGAAGGCGGTTACACGGTTGTTGATGGCAATAAAATCACATTTGAAGTCAATGATTTTGTTATAACACCTAATTCCACTTGGCACGAACACGGTGTAGAAGAAGGCGGAAAAACCTGTATTTGGCAAGATGGTTTGGATATTCCGTTAGTAAATGCTTTGGAAGCTAATGATTATGCCGTTTATGATGGCAAACAAGAAATAATAAATCCAATAAATTATTCACCTATTACTTACGGTTGTGCCGGATTGATTCCAGCGGATAAAATCTGGGACAAACCCTATTCACCGTTATTCAAATATTCTTGGAAAAACGTATACCCTGCTTTATTAGAAGCCCAAAAAGTGAACGATGCTAATCCATTTGATGGTATTTTTATGCACTATTCTAATCCGTTAACCGGCGGACACGTGATGCAAACTATGGGAGCCGCGATGCAATTATTACCGGCCGGTTTCAAAGGAAAAGCACATAAGCATACGGGGTCTTTTGTGTATCAATGTGCGAAAGGAAAAGGTTTTTCCATCATCAACGGACAACGCTACGATTGGAAAGAAAGAGATGTTTTCTGCGTTCCATCTTGGGCTTGGCACGAACACCACAATTTATCAGAAACTGAAGATGCTTGCCTGTTTTCGTTCAATGATTTACCAGTTATTGAAAAATTAGGATTGTATCAATCAAGAGAATTGGAAGAAAATAATGGACATCAAAAAAATCAATAACAATATCAAATTCAAAAATCAATAAAAAGGTTGCTTCTAATTTATGTTGCAATTTTGAAACTTAATACTAAAAATGAAACTACTTACCTACAAGACACAAGATACCGAGCCACGATTGGGTTTTCTTTACAACAACCAAGTTATTGATATGGAAGATTTTGGACAAATTTCTAATTTCCCATTACCTAATGATATGTTGAATTTAATTGATATGGGATTTGAAATTATTGCTGAAATAAGCGAATTAATTTCGGAAACACCAGAAAATTTCTTCGAAGAAATTGCTTATAAAATGAGCGAAGTTACAATTCTAGCACCCATCGAAAAACCAAGAAAAAACATCATTGGAATTGGGTTAAATTACACCGAACACGTAGCTGAAAGTGCTCGTGGATTAGATACTACTGGTAAATTACCAACCAAACCAATTATTTTCTCCAAACCACCTACAACGGTAACGGCTACGAATTCGGAAATTATAAAAAATACAAAATTGACTTCGCAACTGGATTGGGAATGTGAATTGGCGGTTGTGATTGCTAAAAAAGGGAAATATGTAACCAAAGAAAATGCAATGGATTATGTTTTTGGTTACACGGTAATTAATGATATTTCTGCGCGCGATTGCCGTAGAGAAGGACAATGGATTGTATCTAAAGGGCAAGATACTTTTGCACCAATGGGACCTTATTTAGTTACAAAAGATGAAATCGAAAATCCAAATAACTTGAATTTATCGTTAAAAGTTAATGGTGTGGAAAAACAAAATTCGAATACTAAATTTATGCTTTTCAATATCAATGATTTGATTGAAGATTTAAGCATTGTTTTTACCTTAGAACCAGGCGACATCATTGCAACCGGAACTCCAGCAGGAGTTGGCGCAGGTCGAAACCCACAAGAATGGCTACACAATGGTGATGTGGTAGAAGCCACTGTGGAAGGCATTGGAACTATAAAGAATACAGTTAAAGAGATATAAAGTTATTACACAGAGTTCCACAGATAAAAGCACAGAGTAACACAATTTTTTTGGGAATCTTTGTAAATCTTTGCGAATCTCTGCGAAACAAAACAAATAATAATATGAAATACAGAATAGGACAAATAGTTCCATCCTCAAACGTAACGATGGAAACCGAAATTCCAGCCATTTTTCGCTCACGCGAAACCATTTTACCTGAGCGTTTTACGTTTCATAGCAGTAGAATGCGTATGAAAAAAGTAACTAAAGAAGAATTGGAAGCGATGGATGCGATGAGTTTGAAATGTGCTCAAGAGTTGTCAGATGCTCACGTAGATGTGATGGGTTATGCCTGCTTGGTAGCGATTATGAGTATGGGACGCGGGTATCATTGTGTATCGGAAGTGAATTTACACCAAGAAACCGTTGCCAATGACTTCCCTACTCCTATTGTAACTTCTGCTGGAGCTTTAATTAACGGTTTGAAAGTTTTAGGTGCAAAACAAATTTCGATAATTACTCCGTATATGCGACCATTAACCGATATGGTTGTAGATTATATCGAAAATCA
>CAISYO010000301.1 GCA_903889745.1 uncultured Bacteroidota bacterium
AATCATATAAAGTTCAATAAGAATTCAAAAATAAGGAATTTGAACAGAAAAATTCGTCTATTCCTATCAAATGAATTATTTTTGTATTAGTTTACAAATATATTAACTTCATAGATAAATTTAGTGATCTTAAAATTAGCGCTTTAGTTATTTCAAATATAACGCAAAGTTTAGAAGTTTTTCGCAAAGGGAAAAGAGAATAATGACAGAAAATGAAATATCAAATAAAGTTATTGGAATCGCAATAGAAGTTCATAATGCATTAGGCCCAGGTTTACTTGAAAATGTATATAAAGAATGCTTGTATTACAAACTCAAACAAGCAGGTTTGAAAGTTGAGAAAGAAAAATCAATTCCATTGATTTTCGAAGAAGTTAAACTTGAGAGTGGCTATCGAATTGATTTATTAGTCGAAGATAAACTTGTTATAGAATTAAAAAGCGTTGAGATACTTTCCGAACTTCATTTTGCCCAAACTTTAACTTATTTAAGGCTTGGCAACTTTAAATTAGGTTTGCTTTTAAATTTTAATTCCGTCCTTTTGAAAGAAGGCATAAGACGAGTTGTGAATAAATTATAATTTTCACGACCTTTGTACTTTAAAAACTTGAAATCGCTTTAGCGAAAAACTTAAAATTACTTTGTGAAGCTTTGCGAAAAACTTTGCACCTTTGCGTTAAAACAAAAAATTATGTTAGATAATTCAACTCGAGGCAACGCCGATCTGAGCGAAGCTAAAAGATATACCATTACAGCAGCACTTCCTTACACCAATGGACCGATTCATATTGGGCATTTAGCAGGAGTTTATGTGCCATCTGATATATATTCAAGATATTTAAGATTACAAGGAAAAGATGTGGCTTTCATTTGCGGAAGCGATGAGCACGGTGTAGCGATTTCAATGAAAGCTAAGAAAGAAGGCATCACACCTCAACAAGTAATTGATAAATATGACGGAATTATTCGTCAATCGTTTTTAGATTTTGGAATTTCTTTTGATAATTATTCCCGAACTTCCTCGGAAATTCATCATAAAACAGCTTCAGAATTTTTCAAAAAATTATACGATAACGGCGATTTCATCGAAGAAACTACCGACCAATTATACGACGCAAAAGCAGACCAATTCTTAGCAGACCGTTTCGTTACTGGAACGTGTCCAAAGTGCGACAACCCAGAAGCATATGGCGACCAATGTGAAAAATGTGGTTCGACTTTAAATGCAACCGATTTAATCAATCCGAAATCGACTATTACTGGAGAAACTCCGATATTAAAATCAACAAAACACTGGTTTTTACCTTTAAATCGTTACGAATCGTTCTTAAGAGAATGGATTTTGGAAGGTCATAAAAACGATTGGAAACCGAATGTTTACGGACAAGTAAAATCGTGGGTTGATGGTGGTTTAGAACCAAGAGCCGTTACCCGTGATTTAGATTGGGGAATTGATGTGCCTGTTCCAGGTGCCGAAGGGAAAAAATTATACGTGTGGTTTGATGCGCCTATTGGGTACATTTCGGCAACCAAAGAATGGGCAGCTCGCGAAGGAAAAGATTGGGAACCCTATTGGAAAGATGCCGATACAAAATTGGTTCATTTCATTGGAAAAGACAATATCGTATTCCATTGTATCATTTTTCCAGCGATGTTAAAAGCGGAAGGAAGTTATATTTTA
>CAISYO010000302.1 GCA_903889745.1 uncultured Bacteroidota bacterium
AATCAACCGGAATAATAATTAAACCAGATTCTTCAATAACTATGAAACGAACAATTTCTTGAAGGTCTTTTCGTTGAGCAGTAAAATGAAAAAATTTTGCCATCAAATAAAACACCATATATTTTGGAATAAAATATAAATTATCAGTACCTAACATTTTTCCTCCTATAACGCTAGGTCTTAATATTTGATAAGGTAAATTTAATGCTTTACATTGATCGATAACAAATTCTTCAGATTGGTATTTAGCATTTTCATATGCATTTCTATGTTCTAATTCAAATTCTAAATTATGAAAGTCATTTTCAATTAACCCATTTCTAATTCCTGATGAAAAAGCAGTACTTATATAAATGAATTTTTTTATGAAAGGAGAAAATAGCTTAAATATAGTCTTTGTGATTTCAGCATTTTCATTATATATTTTTTCTTTTTGGTCTTCATCTGTTGATAAATTTACATAACCCGCAGAATGAATAAAATAGGCCTCTTTTAAATTCGCAATAACTGAGTTTTGGAGTTGGGTTAAATCAGCATCAATAATCTCGATATACTGAAATAGTGATTCTGTTCCTTTTTCCAATAGAATCTTAGGAGTATAGTTGCTTGATAATAATTCAATAATTCTATCTTTTGCAGATACTTTTCCTTTATTTCTAGTAATTAAGTATAATTTTCCTTTGGTATCGTTACTAATAAAGTCCTCTAATATATCATACATGATATGAGAACCTAAAACACCTGTTGCACCTGTAAGGATTATTTTCATTTAGTTTTTAATTTGAGCACAAAAATAGTATTATTTTATTAACTTATTTTCAAATTGCCACCATTTCCATGTTTTATTATCTTTATCTTGATAATTTTCGATAAGTTTAAATCCTGATTTGCTCAAAATATGATTTGAGGCTCCATTTTCGGCATGCGTATAGGCATTCATTTCATTGATGATCATTTCGTTAAAGCCATAATTTAGCCAAGTTTTAGTGGCTTCTGTTGCATATCCTTTATTCCAAAATTTTTCATTCAATCGATAGCCATAATCATAGAAATTGGTATTTCCATTTTCTACGTGGTCGTTTACAAATTTAATACCCGTCCAACCGATGAATTCGCCCGTTTCTTTTAAAATTGTTGCAAAACGACCAATACCATTTTCTTTATATTGTTTCTGAAGCATTTCAATTATTTGAATCGATTCGTCAATATCCAACGTTGGCTTTTGCCATAGGTATTTATGGACATTCGGATTGCTATCCATTTTAAATAATGCTTGCGCATCTGATAATTCAAAATGGACGATAGATAAGGCGTTGAGATTCTAATATTAAATTCATGGTTTTATTTTTAAATCAGAAATTACAATTTTATAGCCATCTGGGTCTAAAATCATTTTACCATTTTCATTCCAATATGGATTTTTGGCCTTTATGAAATCGATATTTTGTGATTGAATTTTGTTCATAATCAAGTCAAAATCGATTTTATTTTTTGGATAAAAAACTATAATATCATCATCATTAAAATTAAAATGAACAATTTCCTCTGATTTTGTAAATTCCAAATGCCAATTTTCATTTGCTCTTCCAATAAAAATGCCATCATAACCAATATGATTTTCAAAACCACTAAGCAATTGAAATCCTAAAACATCAATATAAAAGGATTTAATTTGTTCTAAATTATTAGTATGTCTTGCAAAACGAAAAGTCATTTATTAGGATTTAAAATTATTCAACCAACTTATTCAAAGTATAAATAATTAATTCATCAACCGCTTTGTAGGGATCTTCACTAAAAGTTCCAGTAGCACGATTGGCAATGATGGCATTTAACGATAAACAGTTATGACCCATTAATTTTCCTAAGCCATAAATTGCACCTGTTTCCATTTCTAAATTAGTCATTTTGATGCCATTATAATTGAAACGATCCATTTTAGAATTTAACTCAGGATCTTGAATTCCTAATCGAATCACGCGCCCTTGCGGACCGTAAAATCCGCCAGCAGTTCCTGTGAAACCTTTAAAAATTGTATCACTATGTAATCGTTTTTCTAAAGATTTACTCCCAGCAATTACATACGGACGCCCTTTTCTCAGGTCCCAATTCGTTTGCTGAATAAAAGCATCTTCTATTTCGGTTTCTGAAAATTCATCAATTAAATAGGAGCGAAGCATGTTGTCTAAACCTAAACCATACTGACTCATTACAATGCTATCGCAAGGTATAGCAGCTTGTAATGAACCTGATGTACCAATGCGAACGATATTTAATGAAGTTAATTCTTTTTTGACGGTTCTAGTTTCTAAATCAACGTTTACCAATGCATCAAGTTCGTTCATTACGATGTCAATATTGTCTGGACCAATGCCCGAAGACATTACTGTAATTCGTTTACCTTTATATATTCCAGTTTGTGTTTTGAACTCTCTTTTTTGGGTACTAAACTCTATAGCATCAAAGTGTTTTGTGATTTTTTCAACACGATTTTGATCACCTACGAAAATAATATCTTGAGCCACTTCTCCAGGTTTTAGATTGATGTGATAAACACTTCCGTCTGGATTTAGTATTAATTCTGATGCTGCAATCATTTGTTTTTTAGTTTAAAGTTTAGCTTAGCTCTGTTCGGATTCACCTCGGGTCAGGTTTCAGGTTCCTTACTTTGAACTTGAAACTTGAAACAAATTTATCCTCCAACTCGTTTGGTTTTAAAACCTTTATTTTGCAAAAGTTTCATAATTTTGTCTCTATAATCGCCTTGAATGATGATTTCTCCGTCTTTAAATGTGCCACCAACTGCTAATTTACTTTTGATTTCTTTAGCCAATAACTTAAAATCTTCATCTTCGCCTTCATAGTCAGAAATTATGGTCGTGGGTTTTCCTTTTCGTTTTTCATATTTACAAAGAATAGGTGCCGTCTGAACAAATAATTCATGAGGCGTTTCATCAATCAATCCTGGTTCATTTGATACTTCGTGGTTGGGAAAAAGTTTTTTTAATTGTTCTTGTAAATCCATAATGGAATAAATTAAAAATTGAGAATTAACAATTATAAAAATTCTTAACTCTCAATTATATCTTAAAATAAAAGTTATTTCTTTATCAATCCTAACTCCACTAAACGTTCATTTAAGTAATCACCAGCGGTAATATCTTCGAATAATTTAGGATTCTTTTCGTCTACACATTCAGGTAAACAATTCAATTTCATATCACTAACAGGGTGCATAAAAAACGGAATAGAATATCTAGAAGTTCCCCATAATTCTCTTGGCGGATTAACAACTTGATGAATAGTAGATTTTAATTTATTGTTGGTATGACGCGACAACATATCACCCACATTAATCATTAATTCATCAGGCTGCGCCATGGCGTCAATCCAATCACCATCATGATTTTGAACTTGTAATCCTTTTCCTTGGGCACCCATTAATAAGGTGATTAAGTTGATGTCTCCATGAGCAGCTGCACGAACGGCTCCGTCTTTAGGTTCGTCTGTGATAGGAGGGTAGTGAATTGGTCGTAAAATACTGTTACCATCTTTGATATATGGATCAAAATAATATTCATCTAAACCAATATAAAGAGATAAAGCACGAAGAACATAAACTCCAGTCTTTTCAAGCATCGCATAAGCCTCTTTACCGATTGAATTAAACTTTGGTAATTCAGAAACTTCTACATTGTTAGGATATTCACCTAAATATTTTGAACCTTCGCTCACATACTGACCAAAATGCCAAAACTCTTTTAAATCACCAGCTGAACGCCCTTTTGCATGTTCTTTACCAAAAGAAACATAACCTCTTTGTCCACCAATACCTGGGATTTCATATTTATCTTTGATTTCTAGAGGAAGACTAAAGAAATTGCGCACTTCTGAATATAAATCTTCCACTAATTTGTCATCTAAAAAATGACCTTTCAACGCTACGAAACCAATATCTTCGTAAGCTTTTCCGATTTCATTTACAAATTTTTGTTTACGTGCCGGATCATCCGACAGGAAATCACGTAAGTCAACACTAGGAATTTGTTGCATACTAATTTTATTTAAAATAATTCTTTTTTGAGATTCACTCAACTCAAACAAATATACTATTTTTTATAAAGAAAATAGAAAATTAGTAATTTAAATTTC
>CAISYO010000303.1 GCA_903889745.1 uncultured Bacteroidota bacterium
AATTTTGAATGGCTACGCATTTCTGTTTTAGAGCAATCTTCGCCACACGCACCTTCCGCGCGTAAGTTTAACCATTCTTCTCTTTTTTGCCCTTCTAAACGTCCAGAATCAGCCTTAGTTAATTTAGAACCTGCAACGATTGCATCAACTAATTCTCCCTTTTCTGCATTTAAAATTTGAGCTTTTACATCTACTTCAAGCGTAGTACTTTTGCTTGCCTTTTCTGCCGATTTAATATCGGTTGAAGTAGAGTTGTAATCCACCTCAATTTTAGGACAGCCACAGCCACTTGATTTAAATGTTAATGAATCCAAATCTTCAAAAGCCAAACGCCCGGCATCTGCTTTGGTTAGTTTAGATCCTAATGCAATCGCATCAATCAATTCGCCTTTGCTATTGAAATTTTGCGTTTTTACTTCAACTGCAATGATAGAAGTTGTTTCGTTTTTATTGTTTTCTGTCATGATAACATGAATTTTAATAATTAATACTCTTTTTTTTTAGGCTCGCACTCTTCATCCTTAACTGCTACTTGGCTAACCGCAGTCGCTACGCTTCCTGCAACAATTAAGTAACCGCCAGCGGTTACAATTGCAGCGGGTAGGGCAATTGGTGCTGCCACCAATACGCCACCCACAGCAGCTAATGTTAAACCAACCAATCGCATTTTTTTAAAGAATGGAGGAGTGTCGGATTTGCAACGCTCTATAATTGTTTTTACAAATCCCTTTTTGTTTTCAGTGTTTCCCATAGCTAATTCTCATTAAGCAATTTCAACAACGCTCAATGCATTATGCGCGCCATTTTTTAATGAATATTGAACCGCATTTACCTCTTGATAGAACTCAATTTGTAATAAATACAAATCAGTTCCTGCACCACTTGGCACACCCGAAGGAGTTAGTACAACGTTTGTAGCCACACCGTCAATTGGTAAATTCACAATGTTACTTGGCTGTAAGTCATACAATCCCGTTGCAAAATCCAATCTCAACCAAGAACCTTTTAAGGTGATGTGAGTTGCTCCTGCAGGAAAATTGATATGATTTACAGGTTCTAAACCATTGATGGTGATTACCCCTGTACCAGTATTTACAGCATAGGGTTGAAACAAAATGCTTCCTAAAATTGCACGTTTATTAAAGTTGAAATTCTTTAACAAAGCTTTTGCCTGTGGCAAAGCAATAGCAACACCAACATTTCTTAAACCTCTAACGCTTGTGGGGTCAAGGTTCTTAATATCGGTCATTACTTTTGTTAAACGAGAAACAACTCTGTTATCAGAGGCAGTTTGTAGCATGGAGTAAAGAGCAGTTCTTAGGCTTTTACCTGAACTGGCAGATGAACCAAACTCGGCACCGTTTTCACGGGTTCGCACAAAAGCAGCGTCATTTGCGATACGTTCCGCATCTACGCCACCTTTTTCACGGGCCAAGTGGCCATCTTGTGTTTTGTAAAAGGAAATATCTCCGATTTTCCCTTTTAGCTTGATGATACCTTTTTGTCTTGCCATTTTATGATGGATAAAAAATTAATAATTGATTGAATTATTTGTGTTGCAACACATCAAACGCCACTTTATCGCGAATAAATTTTGTTCGACACTACAAAAGTATTTAGGCTAATTCCTATTGGCAATAGAGCGTGTCCGTTCAATACATTTTGCATCGTCTTTGTCCGTTTTGCCTGTTTACTACCCAAAAAGGAAGAAGTACCTTTGCTCCATATCAACGGTATGGATAAAGCATGGATAATGTATGAAAGAGGTAAAAAGAGTATGTATTTACCCAAAAGATATTATGCGTATCACTGGCAAAAGTGAACGATATTCCAGGAGACTTTTAACCCGGATAAAAAACCATTTCTCAAAGTCTGATCATCAATTTATCACAGTGTCTGAATTCTCATCCTATACAGGAATTGATGAATCTGTAATTAAAGATTTTTTAAACGATTAATTATTTCAATTTATTTTGGTTCAAATTGTTGCGTAATGAAATACATATATTATCTTTGTCGCAACAAAATGTTCTTTGGAGTACAGATTCAAAATCATTCGATTTAAAACAAAATAATGGTGTCCTTTAGGGTCGCCTTTGCAAATTATTTTTGCTAAAAGTCTTGATAGTCAACATACTTAGGGGTTGTGCACAATATGGCCACCCCGACGAAGCCTTTCAGAAATGAAAGGCTTTTTTTATTCTCAATATTTGATTTTTTACACTTAGTTAAACCAACCTAAAATAAAAAACCCGCAAAATCAATGATTTTGCGGGTTTTAATATAAAAACTAATATTATTTCTCTACAGCAAATTTCTTAGT
>CAISYO010000304.1 GCA_903889745.1 uncultured Bacteroidota bacterium
TACTGTAGTTTCTAATGCATCGTGTACAACTAACTGTTTGGCTCCTTTAGCAAAAGTAATTCACGATAATTTCGGAATTGTAGAAGGGTTAATGACAACGGTTCACGCATCTACTTCAACTCAAATGGTTGCAGACGGTCCTTCAAGAAAAGATTGGAGAGGTGGTCGTGCGGCTTCAGTAAATATTATTCCATCTTCAACTGGTGCAGCAAAAGCTGTAGGACAAGTAATTCCAGATTTAAATGGAAAGTTAACGGGTATGTCTATGCGTGTACCAACAGTTGATGTTTCCGTAGTAGATTTAACAGTTAAATTAGCTAAAGAAACTACCTATGCAGAAATTATGCGTGTATTGAAACATGCTTCTGAAACGTCAATGAAAGGTATTTTAGGATACACCGAAGATTTAGTTGTTTCTCAAGACTTTGTATCAGATACACGTACTTCAATCGTAGATGCTCATGCAGGAATTGGATTAAATTCAACTTTCTTTAAATTAGTGTCTTGGTACGATAATGAATACGGATATTCTTCTAAATTAATCGATTTAGCGGTACATATCAATGCTATAAAATAAAATAATAATTTGAATTAGAGAATAGATTAATAAAGTCTATTCTCTATTTTTATTCTACATATTCTATAAATCATGAAATTATTAGTTGACAGTGGATCTACAAAAGCTGATTGGATTGCTATTGATGATAACGGAAAAGTAATATTTACTTCTCAATCATTAGGATTAAATCCTGAAGTTTTAGATAAAGACGAAATCATACATCGTTTAGACGATAAATTCGATATATCGCATAACAAAGATAAAGCAACACATTTATTCTTCTATGGAGCTGGTTGCGGAACCGATCGAATGAAAAATTTTCTAACGGAAGTATTTCAAAACTATTTTAAAAATGCCAATGTAGTTGTTCACGAAGATACTTACGCTGCTGTTTATGCTACAACACCCAAAGATGCAGAAGCTATCGTTTGTATTTTAGGAACAGGTTCAAATTGTAGTTATTTTGATGGAAAAGTATTGCATCAAAAAGTACAATCATTAGGATACATTGCCATGGATGATTGTTCTGGCAATCGCTTTGGACGTCATTTATTAAGAGGTTATTATTTTAATAAAATGCCGAAAGAATTAGCGCAAGAATTTGAAGAAGAATATAATGTTGATGCCGATTATATCAAGCATAATTTATATAAAGAACCTAATCCAAATGCTTATTTAGCGACTTTTGCTAAATTTTTAATTAAGCATAAAGATACCGATTTTTGTAAAAAATACATCCAACAAGAAATGGAAGATTTTGTTGAAAATTATGTAGAACAATTTGAAAATTGCAAAGAAGTTCCTGTACATTTTGTAGGCTCAATTGCTTTTTATTTAAAAGATGAATTGACTGCTGTATTAGCAAAAAGAGGTATTACTGTAGGAAATGTTTTAAGAAGGCCTATTGACGGACTCATTGCTTATCATGTTTTAAATAAATAATATAGAAACCTGGGAAGAAATTTTCAGGTTTTTTTGTACTTTAAGTTGTATTTAATTGTAGCCAAAGTACATTTGGCTACAAATGCTATGAATTCTAAATTACTATTTGTAGAATTAAATTAATAGCTCTCAAAATAACTGCTAGATAA
>CAISYO010000305.1 GCA_903889745.1 uncultured Bacteroidota bacterium
ACGCAGCATTTGACAATTTAGCAGCTGCTTTAGGAACGGATTTAGCTGGAATTCTTGCAAATCCAGAATTAGCAGATATTTTGTTATACCACGTAGTAAATGGAGAAGTACTTTCAACAGACTTAACAAATGGAGCAGTTGCAACATTGAATGGGCAATCCGTTACGATTAATTTAATGAGTGGCGTTATGGTGAACAACGCGAATGTTATTTTGGCGGATGTTACATCTGACAATGGCGTTGTACACGTTATCGATGCTGTTTTGGTACCAAGTTTATCGAACATTTCAGAATTGAATGCTACAAATGTTGAAGTTTATCCGAATCCATCAAGCGATGTAATTAAAATTTCGAATATTTCTGCGTCAGAATTTTCTATCATCAATAACATTGGTTCAGTTGTGAAATCAGGGAAAGTAGCTAATAACGAAATTTCAGTTTCAGATTTAGAAAAGGGAAACTACTTTATTCAGTTAACAAGCAGCACTAGTATTTACCAAGCGAAGTTCATTAAAATGTAATATTTACATTCGTTCTTCCGGTAAGAAAACAAAAAAGAGGCTGTCTTAAATGAGACGGCCTCTTTTTTTAACGAAAAGCTGTAGAGTCCACCGACCTATTCTCGAAATCTTTTTTGGAGGATTTGGAGAGGTTGGTAGTTTTAAATATGAACAAATTGGAAAGGATAGTGTAAAATAAATCTATTTTTTAAAGCGCTCTTATTCTTAATAATTGTAAGATGACATTTGCCCAAAAAATTCATTTTATATTTATTACCGCAAGTGTTTTTATTTGACTTATTTTTATTGCTTAAAAAGACTTATTTTTAGCTAAAATTAGGTTTGATTAAGCACTGAAAGTTGCTTTTTGACGGAATGCAGTTATGGGCAAGTTTAGAACGTCCGTTTAATCAAATTAATAGTTAAAATGCTGTTTTCTGCTTTACATTACAATTTGCTATTGGTGCTATTGGTACAATTTTAACATACTAAATCAATAATTAAAAATGAGAAAAAAGTCCACATTGCTGAAATACTTGTTTTTGATTTATTTAGTTCCATCAACAACTTTTGCTCAAATATCTTCTCAACAAATTGATTCATTAGTGGCGGATGCCTTGTTAAAATTTAAAGTTGCAGGTGTGGCTATTGCCGTTGTGAAAGATGGAAAAGTAATTCACTCGAAAGGTTATGGTCTAGCCGATATAAATTCTAAAATAGCAGTCAATGAAAACACTAATTTTCAGATAGCGTCCAATACCAAAGCATTTACAACAACAGCTCTTGCTATTTTAGAAGAGGAAGGAAAAATAAAATGGGACGACAAAGTGATAGACCATATATCTGAATTCAAAATGTATGATGATTATATTACACAGAATTTTAATATCCTAGATTTATTAACGCATCGCAGCGGACTTGGTTTGGGTGCTGGCGATTTGATGTTTTATCCAGATGGGACAAATTTTACAATTCAAGATGTTGTAAGCTGCTTTCAATATTTTAAACCTGTATCCGCCTTTCGGACAGAATTTAATTATGATAATTTATTATACATGGTCGCTGGAGAAATAATTGCAAGATCCAGTGGTATGAGTTATGAATTGTTTGTGCAAAAACGAATTATTGAACCCTTAGAAATGAACAATTCGTTTGTTGGTTATTTACAGAAAGACAAAAGCAACTTGGCAACGCCACATTCATCTGAATCTGGTATAATTAAAACAATTGATAGTTATGATATAGGAATGGCAGATGCAGCAGGCGGCATATTCTCTAATGTAGCAGACATGTCAAAATGGATGATTTTGCTTTTAAATAATGGAATGTATGGAACTGATTTAAAAACGAATTTGTTTTCAATTAAAAATCACACTGAAATGTGGCGGATACATACAGTTTTAGAAACCAATCAAAATCCTAGATACAATTCCCATTTTAACGGTTATGGACTGGGTTGGTTTTTATCCGATGTGGCAGGAAAACTTGAAGTGTCTCATACGGGTGCATTACCGGGAATGCTTTCTAGCGTAACGATGTATCCTGATTTAAATTTAGGGATTGTTATTTTAACCAATACTGAAAATGGCGGAGCAGGACTTTTTTCATCCGTCTCAAACACCATTGCTGACAGTTATTTAGGCTTGGACGATTATGCTTGGATAGATAAAATGTTCAAGTGGAGTAATGAAGATAAAAATGCAGGTGACAGTGTCACAAAAAAAACGTGGGAACAAGTTGAATTGTCCAAAAAAAATAAGGTGAAAAATGAAAATTTTATAGGCATTTATACGGACAGTTGGTTTGGTGATGTGGAAGTGTTTGAAAAAAATAAGCAACTATGGATAAAATGTAATCGCTCTCCAAAATTAAATGGGCCGATGGCTTTTTATCAAGAAAATACCTTTGCCATAAAATGGGAATATCAAGCAATGAATTGCGATGCTTTTGCGATGTTTAATGTTGATGTCACAGGGAAAGCACAATCTATAAAAATGAAAGGTATTTCACCAAATATTGACTTTAGCTTTGACTTTCAAGATTTAGATTTGGTACGAAAAGTAAAATAAGGATTGCAACTTCGTTGTACTTATTTGTTAGCGTCAATAGTAACTTAAGTCTTTATTATACATATATTTGAAAGACAACACGTTATTTAGCATGAAATTTCGATTAATTAATCATAAAACAAAAAGACTCTCAGCTAAATACTTGACTGATGTGTATGATTTGTCAAATGGAAACAAAGAATTTATTTACTGTTGTGTTCCCAATGGAGAATTTGGAATTACCCTTATTTTAGAAGGCGACTGCCATATAAAAACAGACGAGGGATGGCAAAAGCAGTCAAAAACACATCTTTATGGATTAATTGATAAAGTTCAATTACTGAAAATGAGTCCAAATTACCGTGAAATTTCATTTGGTTTTTATCCACATTGTTTACAATTGTTTTTAAAAGATTCTTTGTCTTCGACTTATAAAAACAATGGGACAGATTTGTTTGATTTATTTAAAAAAGAGGAAGTCAATAAATTATATGAGAATTTATGTCAATCCAAAAATGATGAAGCCTTAATGGACAAAATTGAAGTCTTTTTAAATGATAATATGCTTATTGACGAATTGGATAATAGGGTTTCAGTAGCACACCATTTAATTACTAAAGAAAATATTTATAAGGTGGATGACATAAGTTCACTATTAAATGTAACACCTACCACTTTGCGTAACCTTTTTAATCAACATGTTGGGATTTCGCCTAAAGCATTGATCAAGATTCATCGAATTAAAAAAGCATTAGACTTTCAGATAACTTGCGAAGATTCGCTCACCCAAGTTGCCTATCATTTAAAGTATTTCGACCAAGCTCATTTCAGCAAGGATTTTAAAGATGCAACTGGAATCTCTCCCAAACAATATTTTTTAGACAACAAACTCAGTTCTGATTTTTCAAGTTTTCAACATTGGAGCTATGATAGTATTGAAAATTTAATAAAATAGAAGTTAAACTCTATATACAATTCACATCTTTTTCATACAACATGAAGATCTAATTAGTCTTTTACATAAATAGTGTACTATACTTTTTCTACTCACTTTCGATTTTTACAATTTTATATTCTTCTGCCGCGATAGTTTTGTGGAATAATACTATAAAATATTTAAAAATGAAAAAAATACTACTATTTACATTTTCTTTTTTCTTTTCTCTTTCTTTTGTATCCGCTCAAAAAAAAGAATGTGGAACTATGGAATATCTTGAATATTTAAAAACGCAAGATCCACAATTAGAAAATAAAATGTTGCAAAATGAGCAAGCATTACAAAACTGGATTCAAACGAATGCTGCCTCTAAATCTGTGAAGAGTGGAATTATATCTATTCCCGTTGTTGTCCATGTAGTTTATTCTAATCCAATGGAGAATATAAGTACTGCGCAGGTTTTATCAGCAATAGATATAATAAATAAGGATTTTAGAAGATTAAATGCGGATACTGCAGCTACTCCTTTAATCTTTACAGCAGTAGCAGCAGATTGTAAAATCGAGTTTTGTCTTGCCACAGTTGATCCAAATGGAAATAGCACATCTGGTATTACTAGAACGCCAACTTCAATGTCAATTTTTGATCCAGTAACTAATGCCATTAAATATACCTCACAAGGTGGAATTGATGCCTGGAATACCTCACAGTATTTAAATATTTGGATTTGTGATATAGATGGAATAAACGGTTATGGGACGTTTCCAGGCAGCCCAGCAAGCACTGATGGTGTAGTTGTTGATTATACAAGGTTTGGTAATATCGGTACTGCAGCCGGCACCAATTTTACTATTAAAACTACATCCCATGAAATAGGACATTGGTTATTCTTAAGCCATATTTGGGGCAACAATGTTGATCAAACCTCTAATTGCGGTGATGATTTTTGCAATGATACACCAACGGAATCTTCTTCAACTTATGGATGTCCAACATTTCCTTATAATACATATAACGCATGTAATTCTGGAGCTAATGGTGAAATGTTTATGAATTTTATGGATTATACCGACTGTAGGAATATATTTACACAAGATCAAAAAACCAGAATGATAGCGGCTATAAATACATTCAGACCTTACTTTCTTACTACTGCATGTCAGCAGGGAGTTGTATATGGTTGTACGGATCCCTTGGCCTGTAACTATTCTGAATTAGCTACTGTTAATGTTGATTGTAATTATACGAGCTGCGAGGGATGTATGGATGAAACTGCATATTCTTATAATCCTTTAGCTTCTATAAGTGATACTGCTTCATGTTTGTACTGCGATGTTACAGCTTCAACTGCAGTTGTTGGCACAAGCAGTGCAGGCGCATTAGATGGTGCTGTTGATTTATCAGTGACTGGATGGAATTGTATTACACCTACCAATTTAGCGTCAAACTTTGGAGGGTCCTCTGGAGATTTGGGAATAATGTTCAACATGATAAACACTTCTGGAAATCCATTAACTATTACAGGAATTTCTCAAGGTAGTTATGGATACAATTATGGTACAGCTACCAGTTACAATATTTATTATTATCCTGGTTCATACGTGCCTCAGATGGGCAATACAAATGGTTGGGTAGCAGCTGCAACAAATGCTACCGCTATCGTTCCATTAGGAGGAACTCTAACGGTTCCTACATATAGTGGTGTAATTCCAATGACAGCAGTAACTATACCAGCTGGTGCGACATACGGTTTTTATTTAGGTCGTAATGGAAATTTATCCTATACAATTGCTTCTGGAATAGGTGGTGTCACTCCTTGGGGAAGTAATGCTGAACTTACCATTACTGTTGGACGTGGTGGTGTTTTTCCAAATCCAGGTTATTCGCCAAGAGCTCCTCTTATTAAAGTGTATTACGGAACAAATACTTCCACACTTACCTATCAATGGTCTAATGGTGCAACAACTGAAGACCTTACAGGAATCGCTGCCGGAACTTATTCTGTAACAGCTACCGATTGTAATGGTTGCGTAGCTTCTGCAACAGTTGATGTAGGTCTGGCTGGTTTAAGCGAAGAGAGTTTAAATGCTATTTTTATACATCCTAATCCAGCTAACGACATACTATATTTCAGTGAAACAGCCGATAAAGTTGAGATTTTAGATATGCGTGGAAGAATTGTTAAATCAACTTTAAATACAAATAATGTTGAAGTTAAATACTTATCAGCTGGTGCTTACTCAATAAGGCTAACGATTAAAGAGACATTTTCAGTTCATCGATTCGTAAAAGAGTAATACAATTACTCGAACGATGTATGAAATAAATCATATAATAACTAGTCCTAAAAAAACCAGCACTGTGCTGGTTTTTTTTATTGTGGAGTCGGAGGGGTTCGAACCCTCGTCCAAACGATGAGTTTTCAAGCTTTCTACATGCTTATTTCTTGGTTGGTTTTCGACAGTGGGAAGGACAAGAACACCCGAATCCACCGCTTA
>CAISYO010000306.1 GCA_903889745.1 uncultured Bacteroidota bacterium
AACTTTGATAAATTTATCAATTATATCAAAATCGGTAGCCGTTGGAATTAAATTTTTTCCTAAACCTTCTATTCGGTAAGGATAAATCTCATCGTTGTCAAATTCTTTAGTTTCGTGATATTTCTTTAAAACTGAACCAAAAGCATCAACACCTAAAATTCTAATATTTGGATTTTTTTCTTTTAAAAAACGTGCGGTTCCAGAAATTGTTCCGCCAGTTCCACTACAAGCAACAAGGTGTGTAATTTGCCCTCCGGTTTGATCCCATATTTCAGGACCAGTGGAATTATAATGGGCATCTACATTCAACTCATTAAAATATTGATTAATGTAAACAGAACCTTTTGTTTCCTCATGTAAACGCTTCGCAACATTATAATATGAACGATCGTCATCTGCCGAAACATTTGCAGGACAAACATATACTTTAGCGCCCATAGAACGCAACATGTCAATTTTATCTTTTGAAGATTTAGAACTTACTGCTAAAATACATTCATACCCTTTTATGATACTTACCATTGCTAAACTAAAACCAGTATTACCAGAAGTAGTTTCAATAATAGTATCTCCAGGCTTTAAAACACCTCTTTTTTCAGCCTCTTCAATGATGTACAGTGCAATTCGATCTTTTGTAGAATGCCCCGGATTAAATGCCTCAACCTTTGCATAAAAGTCACCTGAAAGTTCTGCAGCTACTTTACTTAATTTAATTAATGGTGTATTACCAATTAATTCCAATACATTATTATAGGCTTTTATTTCTTGTTTCATAAAAAATAAATTATTTGAGGTGGGTAATTATTAGTTACCTCAAATCCCTGCAAATTTAACAAAAAAAGTTTAACTACTTCTTAATTTTTTCTAAATCTAATAAAAAAGCAAATTCCTTTGCTAATTCCTTCAATGCCTCAAATCGTCCAGAAGCACCACCGTGTCCAGCATCCATATTGGTGTCTAGAAATAATTGCTTATCATTTGTTTTTAGTACTCTCAATTTAGCTACCCATTTTGCAGGTTCCCAATATTGCACTTGAGAATCATGTAAACCAGTTGATACATACATATTTGGATAAGCTTGCGCTTTCACTTGATCATAAGGCGAATAGGATAACATATAATCATAATATTTCTTTTCATTTGGATTACCCCACTCATCATATTCTCCGGTTGTTAATGGTATGGTGTCGTCTAACATGGTTGTAATAACATCTACAAAAGGAACTTGCGCTATAACTCCATTATATAATTCGGGTGCCATATTTACAATTGCACCCATTAATAATCCACCAGCTGAACCACCTTCGGCATACAAATGATCTGCTGAAGTATATTTTTCAGCGATGACAAATTTTGAACAATCCACAAAATCAGTAAAAGTATTTTTCTTTTTTAATAATTTCCCGTTTTCATACCATTCTCTTCCTAAGTCCTCTCCTCCTCTAATATGAGCAATAGCATAGATAAATCCTCTATCTAACAAACTTAAACGAGTTGATGAAAAATAAGGATCCATAGTGGCGCCATAAGAACCATAAGCATACAATAACAATGGATTTTTACCATCTTTTTGAATTCCTTTACGG
>CAISYO010000307.1 GCA_903889745.1 uncultured Bacteroidota bacterium
CCAGTCTGTTCGCTTTGCTCGGGTTTCCGGAGTTTTATTTTTTTCAGGGAAATAAAACTCCAGTCTGTTCGCTTTGCTCGGGTTTCCGGAGTTTTATTTTTTTCAGGGAAATAAAACTCCAGTCTGTTCGCTTTGCTGGGGTTTCCGGAGTTTTATTTTTTAGCCCCCTAACCCCCAAAGGGGAAATTAATTCAGAGTTAAATCTTTTAATCAACAAAACTTTTAAACTTTTAAACTAAAAACTATCTTTGTACTCAACAACACACTTTTACAAGTTTATGAAAAACACACTTATTGCTCCTTCGGTTTTAGCTGCCGATTTTGCTAATTTACAACGCGACATTGAAATGATTAATACTAGTGAAGCCGATTGGTTTCATATTGATGTAATGGATGGTCATTTTGTTCCAAATATTTCTTACGGAATGCCAGTTATTCAGGCAATAAAAAAGCACGCCACAAAACCATTAGACGTACATTTAATGATTGAAAAACCTGAGCGTTACATTGAAGAATTTGCAAAAATTGGTGCTGATATAATAACAGTTCATTATGAATCTACAGTTCACCTTCATAGAACATTAAGACAAATCAAAGCGGCAGGTTGTAAAGCAGGTGTTGTTCTTAATTTAACTACTCCAGTATCTGTTCTAGAAGATATTTTACCCGAATGCTATATGGTACTTATCATGTCGATAAACCCAGGTTTTGGAGGTCAAAAGTTTGAAGAAATTACTTATCAAAAAGTAAAAAAACTTAAAAAAATGATTACAGAGCAAGGTTTAGAAACTCTAATCGAAATCGATGGTGGTGTAACCAATAAAAACGCAAAACAGCTTGTCGATGCTGGTGCAGATGTATTAGTAGCTGGAAGTTATGTTTTTGGCGCGCAAGACCCAATAGCAACCATTGCTGACTTGAAGCAAATTACTAAATAATAAAAACTTTGATTAACATCATCTCTCAAAGCTCCTCTTTGAAAATACTTTAAAACAAAAAAAACGCTCAAACAAGTTTGGCGTTTTTTTTGTTTAAAATATTTATTTGTGGGCAATGAGGGGTTCGAACCCCCGACCCCCTCGGTGTAAACGAGGTGCTCTGAACCAGCTGAGCTAATTGCCCCAATATGTTTTTAATCTTGCTGAACCACAACCCTCCCGATTGCATCGGGATGCTCTGAACCAGCTGAGCTAATCGCCCTAATAACTGCAAAACAATACTGTAATGCGAGTGCAAATATACACTGAATATTTGTTTTTGCAAGTCTTTTTTATAAAAAATCAAATAATTTCAGCGACCACAAAAGTACTGCCACCCACATAAATAAAATCATTTTCAGCAGCCGTATTCAAAGCGCAATTATAAGCTTCTGAAATAGAACTATATACTTTACCAACTAATCCAAAATTAGCTGCTTTATCTTGTAATTCAGTAGCTTCTAATCCCCTTGGAATATTGGGTTTAGAAAAATAATAATGAGCTTCTTTTGGAAATAATGGCAGTATCGAATCTAAATCTTTATCATTTACAACACCTAATACAATATGCAAAGTCTGATATTGTTGATTCTCTATTTGCTGCAGCACACGTTTCAATCCGTGAGCATTATGAGCGGTGTCGGCAACTACAAAAGGTTTTTCATTTAAGATTTGCCATCTGCCAAGCAAACCAGTATTTCTAATTACATTTTTAAATCCGTTTTGTATCTGTAAATCTGAAATTTCAAATGTATTTTGGAGTAACTCAACAGCTTTCAAAACCGTTTTCATATTTTGTTTTTGATAATCTCCTTTCAAAGCACATTCATAACCGACTTCTGATTGATCTTGTGCAAAATAAATTGGGGCGACTTCAGTAGATGCCTTCTCTTCAAAAACTGGCTTTGTATCTTCAGTATATTCTCCAATTACTACTGGGATATTCCTTTTAATTATACCCGCCTTTTCAAAAGCTATTTTTGCTAATGTATCGCCTAAAAACTGCGTATGATCTAATCCAATATTAGTAATAACAGAAAGTAAAGGCGTAATTATATTGGTTGAGTCAAGCCTTCCACCCATACCCACTTCAATAATTGCAACATCAACCTGCTCTTTAGCAAAATAATCAAAGGCTAAACCCACCGTCATTTCAAAGAAACTTAACTGATGTTGCTCAAAAAAAGGTTTATTATTTTTTACAAAATCCACTACAAAATCTTCCGAAATCGGCGTGCCGTTAATTTTAATTCGCTCTCGAAAATCTTTTAAATGGGGCGAAGTGTATAAGCCCACTGTATATCCCGCTTCCTGTAAAATCGAGGCAATCATAGAAGATGTAGAGCCTTTACCATTGGTTCCTGCCACATGAACCGATTTAAATTTTACTTCGGGATGATTGAGATGCTCTACCAATAATAACGTATTGGTCAAATCTTTTTTATAAGCCGAGGCACCTTGCATTTGAAACATGGGCAACTGACTAAACATCCAATCTGTAGTTTCTTTATAATTCATTTTACTATTTGAAACGAATGGCTTGGGCATTCTTGTAATCCATTTTCCCGCTATCCATTACAATCAATGCTAGCGCATTGGATTTTCATTACTATCGGGGTTAGTTAGCCCACTGAATTGCATTTTTGTTACTCCCCCACTTGAAAATTAACCACCACAAAACCAATTTGAGTTTCTGGCGCATTATTATCCGATTGCCATTTGAAGGTTTTTGCCGTTTCAATTGCCGGATTTACTAAACATGGATTCGTATTGGTTGTTCCTTGAGATCGTTCTGCCCGAATAACATTCCCTTGGCGATTCACCCAAATTTTAACTACCACTTTCCCAGATTCATTACAATCTTGTACTTTTTTACTATTGCCATATAATTTTCTCCCCGATAATCCCCATCCTGTGCCTTTTCCAGTTCCTTTTCCATCGCCAGTGCCGTCTCCATAAAAACTATTAGCATACAAGCTACCGTTTAAACTTCCTTTGTCTCCACCATCATTATCATCGCCGTGTCCGGTTTGAGTGGTTCCTGTTGTTTTGGGGCCTTTCAATATACTGTTTAATGCGCTGTTGGTTTTTCGTTTGGGCGTTGTTGGAGTTGGTGGTGCCTCAGAATTAGTGGTTGACGTCTTTACAGCTGCCGCCTTTGTAGTAGTTTGGGTTACTAATTTTTGTGCAGGCGTTTCCACCACATCTTTTACCGCAAGTTCAGGAGCGGTTTGTACCTTTTCAATCGGTTGAATGTCTCCATTTCCGGTATCAGATGTACCAAAATTAATTGCAATTTCGCCTCCTTTAAATACATAAGGAACATTCGGATCGTCTTTCAGTACATAAAAATAAAAACAAACAAACAAAATAATGAATACAACTAACGTTATACCAAAAGATCGTTTTTCATATTTAGTTTCTAATATCATTATTACTTTGGCGAAACCGCTAAAACTATTTTATATTTATTTCTATAGGCAATATCCATAACTTTTACCGCATTCTCAATTGGAACATCTTTTGCAACGTGCAAAACAATATTAGGCTCTTTTTGACCGGCTAATTTTTGTTGTAAAGCAGCTTCTAAATCTTCAATAGGTAGTGGCTGTTGATCTAAAAAAAAGTTGAATTTATCATCAATGCTCACCGAAATTGTTTCTACTTCATCTGATTGACCTGAAGAATTAGGCAATACTAAATCTAAAGCATTCGTATTGGTCATCGTGGTGACGGCAATCATAAAAAAGATCAACAACAAGAAAACAATATCAGTCATAGATGACATATTGAATTCTGCGTTTACTTTATTTCTTCCTCTTAAATTCATGATTAAACAGGTTCGTTAAGTACATCCAAGAAATCTACCACATTTACTTCCATCATGTGTACAATTTTATCGGTTATACTCACTAAATGATTATAACCTACATAAGCGATAATTCCCACAATTAATCCAACTACAGTCGTCATCATTGCGGTATAAATTCCTTCGGCTAAAACGCTCATTTCAATTTTATTAGAACCACTAGCAGCCATTTCATGAAATGCCATTACCATACCTACAACCGTTCCTAAGAAACCAGTCATCGGACCAGCACCAGAAAGCGTAGCTAATAAACTAACGTTTTTTTCCAATTTATACACTTCAAGCTTTCCAGCATTTTCAATCGCAATATTAATATCTTCAAGTGGTTTTCCAATTCTTGAAATTCCTTTTTCAATTAATCGAGCAACAGGTGAATTTGTTGCCGCACATAACATTTTAGCATTATCAATTTTTCCTTGTTGCAAATGCATTTTAATTTGGGTCATAAAATTTTGATCCATTTTAGAGGCCGCTTTAATAGCCATAAGTCGTTCTAAGTATAAATAAATGGTAAGAAACAACATGATAAAAATGGACGTCATTACAATTTGCCCTACAATGCCACCACTGAAAATAATTTCCATTAGGGTCAACTCTTTTTTAGCTGCAATTGTTTCCACTGCTTGATTAGCGGCAGTAGCAACACTATCTATTTGAAGAAAAATACTCATAATTTTATTAAGTTTAATTTTAAAACGTAAATATAAAATAAAAATTGTTTGAATTATTTACAGAACCTCTTTAACCACAAAAACCCTACTATTCCTGACAACAATGAAGCTACTAGAATCATAAACTTGGCATTATTTATTATTGCTGCATTATCAAAAGCCAACAAACTGATAAATATCGACATGGTGAATCCAATTCCGCCCAAAAAACCAGCACCTAGAAGCTTTTTCATACTTAATTCTTTAGGTAATTTTGCTAACCCAATTAGTATTGCTAGATATGAAAACACAATTATCCCTAAAGGTTTACCAATAATTAGGCCAAAGATAATTCCCATTGAATAATCCTCTGTGAAATTATGCAACCAATCAGAACCAATAACAATGGCCGTGTTACATAGCGCAAATAGAGGTAAAATAATGAATACCACCGGTTTGTGTAAAAAATGCTGCAATCTATAAGAAATCGTTTTTTCCGAACCATCTTGAAAAGGAATCGCAAAAGCCAACAATACACCAGTAATGGTAGCATGAACACCCGAATTCAACATAAAATACCACATAAACACACCCGCTACTAAATAAATCCATAGGTTATTTACTTTCATTCGGTTTAAAACCAAAAGCCCAGCAAAAATGGACAACGAAATAACAAGATTTACAAAATAAAGTGTTTTGGTATAAAATAATGCAATCACAATAATAGCACCTAAGTCGTCTATTACGGCTAATGCTGTCAGGAACACTTTCAACGAATTAGGCACTTTATTACCTACCAATGATAAAACACCTAATGCAAAAGCAATATCCGTTGCCATGGGTATCCCTATCCCCGATTGCGTTTCTGTTCCAAAATTAAACAACAAAAAAATCAAGGCCGGAAACAACATCCCACCTAAAGCACCCGAAATAGGTAAAATAGCATCTTTAAATTTTGACAATTCTCCTTTATACACTTCGCGTTCTAACTCTAAACCAATCATCAAAAAGAAAATAGCCATCAATCCGTCATTGATCCAATGCTCAAAACTATGATTTGCAATGGGATGATGCCAAATAGCAAAATAACTTTCCGAAAATGAGGTATTAGAAATTACTAACGAAAAAGCCGTGCAGAGTAATAAAATTAAACCACCCGCTTTTTCGCTTTCAAAGAAGGACATAAAAGCTTTTGTCACTCTCATACTATTATACTAATTGTTTCAAGGCAATTTCAAAAGCAGTAGCGCTAATATTCTTTTTATCGGAATTAATAGCATGTGCTTTTTGAATCGCAGCTTTAATTCTATTTGAAGTATCTGAAAAGATTGCCTCATCGGTCATTTGTACTTTTTTCTCCATGAAATAAGCAAAAACTCTAGCCATACCGCAATTTGCAATAAAGTCTGGAATTAAACTTACTTTTTGATCGGTAGCTTCCATAATTGGACCAAAGAAAATTTCCTTATCGGCAAAAGGCACATTGGCACCACTTGAAATCACTTCTAATCCAGAAGCAATCATGTTGTCTACTTGCTCTTTTGTAACCAATCTTGAAGCCGCACAAGGTGCAAATACTTGCGCTCCCATTGACCAAATTTTAGCATTGATTTCAGCAAACGGAATCATATTTTCAGCAACCAATTTATTGCCGTCTTTATTCAAAAATAAGGCTTTAATTTCCTCAAAAGTAAATCCTTCATCTTTCATAATTCCACCATCTCTATCGATGATTCCTACTACTTTTGCACCCATTTGAGCCAAATAAAAAGCCGCTGCCGAACCTACATTTCCAAATCCTTGCACAATGGCTTTTTTGCCCACGATGGTTCCGCCATAGATATCATAATAATGACGCGCCGCTTCGGCAACACCATATCCTGTAATCATATCGGCTACTGTATATTTTCTGTTTACGTCTGGAGAAAAGTTAGGATTTTCAATCACTTTAATAACTCCTTGACGCAATTGCCCAATTCTATTGATTTTATCAGCTTCGGTAGGTTTAAAATGTCCGTTAAAAACCCCTTCTTGCGGATGCCAAACACCACAATCTTCGGTCATTGGAATTACTTCATGAATTTCATCTACATTTAAATCGCCACCTGTTCCATAATAATTTTTTAATAATGGCGAAACCGCTTTATACCAACGCTCTAAAACGCCTTTCTTTCTAGGATCGTTTGGATCAAAATTTATGCCCGATTTAGCACCACCAATCGCTGGTCCTGAAACTGAAAATTTCACTTCCATTGTTTTGGCTAACGAAAGTACTTCGTTCATATCCAAACCTTTACGCATTCTTGTTCCGCCTCCAGCAGCGCCTCCACGTAAGGAATTAATAACGATCCATCCTTCTGCTTCTGTCTCTGGATCTTTCCAATTGAATACTATTTCTGGTTCTTTGTTTTCAAATTTTTGTAATAAATCTTTCATTGTGTAAGTTAATTTTTTTGGTTCTGCAAATATACATATTCTGTATAAGCTCTTAGGGTTAAACTGAATTTTTTGGTACGTAATTTATAAATAAACCGTTCCTGAAGAATGATTGTGGCCGGCGCCCGTAACAGAAGCGAGCACATTGACTTCATTTCGCAATCGCAAAACACCCAATAGAGCAAAAATCAAAGCCTCTTTAAACTGTATGGTCTTGTCTTCGGGAAGCGTAATGGCAACCGTGGGCAAATGATGCTGCAATCGGTTCATCAGAAAAGTATGATAAGCGCCACCTCCGGTAATCAATAATTTGGTATTGGGTATGCAAACAGTAGCAATTTGAATGGCAATATGTTCTACAAAAGTAGCCAATACATCGGGCACCGAAATGGTAAACGAATGCAATATTGGGAAGATAGTTTCTTGAACAAATTCCATTCCTAATGATTTCGGATACGATCGAGCATAAAAATCTAAGCCGTTCAATTGGGCTAATAATTCGGGGTGAATTGTTCCTGTTTTGGCAATAGTTCCGCCATCGTCATAGGGCAAACCGAGTTGGCTTGCATAATAATTCAACACCGTATTGACCGGCGAAATATCAAACGCAATTCGACTTCCGTTTTCATTAAAAGAGATGTTCGAAAATCCGCCTAAATTCAAACAATAATCATATTCCGAAAAAAGTAATTCATCTCCAATAGGCACTAATGGCGCACCTTGACCACCTAACGCGACATCTTGCACTCTAAAATCGCAAACAATAGTATAGGGCAGTAAATCGCGCAGTAACGGCAAATTTCCTATTTGAAGTGTGAAGCCATTATGCGGTTGGTGCAAAATCGTGTGGCCGTGCGAAGAAACGGCATCAATGGCAACCAACTGATGTTTCGAAATAAAATCGGCAATGATAGAAGCTAATAGTTTGGTATAAGAAATATTTAATTCTTCTAATTCTGATGTACTAAAATGAAACGCATTTTTCAATTGATCCACCCACGTTTCGGAATAAGCAACGGTTTCCGATTGTAAAATTTCATAGGTCCATTGGTCTGTACAATTGAATTTTAGGTAAGCCAAATCCACTCCATCTAAGGAGGTGCCCGACATAACACCTATAACGTTGTAGTTTTCTTTAAACATGGGTTAAAATTACAAATTGTTATTGAAATTTTCCTAATAAATAGTTACATTTGGGAACTCAAATAAACAAATTATCAAACATTAGATCTAAAAAATATGGATTTTAAATTAACCGAAGAGCATTTAATGATTCAGCAAGCGGCAAGAGATTTTGCTCAAACCGAATTATTACCTGGAGTTATTGAAAGAGACGAACATTCAAAATTTCCTACCGAGCAAGTTAAAATGATGGGCGAACTTGGGTTTATGGGAATGATGGTAGATCCTAAATATGGCGGTGCTGGTTTAGACAGTTTGTCGTATGTGTTAGCGATAGAAGAAATTGCAAAAGTAGACGCTTCTGCCGCTGTAATCATGTCGGTAAACAACTCGTTAGTGTGTGCCGGATTAGAAAAATATGGTTCAGAAGAACAAAAAATAAAATATTTAACCCCATTAGCTAAAGGAGAAGTCATTGGTGCTTTTTGTTTGTCTGAACCCGAAGCAGGATCTGATGCAACTTCGCAAAGAACAACGGCTATTGATATGGGCGACCACTATTTAGTAAACGGAACTAAAAACTGGATTACTAACGGAGGAACGGCTTCAACCTATTTAGTAATGGCACAAACCGATGCTGCCAAGGGGCACAAAGGAATTAATGTGTTGATTGTTGAAAAAGGATTGCCTGGATTTGAAGTGGGTCCGAAAGAAAAGAAAATGGGAATTCGCGGATCGGATACGCATACCTTATTATTCAATGATGTAAAAGTACCGAAAGAAAATAGAATTGGCGCTGACGGATTTGGTTTTGCTTTTGCAATGTCAACCTTAAACGGAGGACGAATTGGAATTGCTTCTCAAGCGTTAGGAATTGCACAAGGCGCTTATGAATTAGCCTTAAAATATTCGCAAGAGCGTGTGGCGTTTGGAAAACCTATTTTCAACCACCAAGCCATTGCGTTTAAATTGGCCGACATGCATGTAAAAATTACCTGTGCGCGTTTGTTAATTCACAAAGCCGCTACCGAAAAAGA
>CAISYO010000308.1 GCA_903889745.1 uncultured Bacteroidota bacterium
CGTGTTTCTTCGGCTAAAGCCAAAAAACGTGTTTGTCTGCCTTTTTTATCGGGTAAAAAACCTTCGAAAATAAATTTATCATTAGGTAAACCACTATTTACCAAAGCGGGTACAAAAGCGGTTGCTCCTGGCAAACAATCTACTTCAATTCCGTTTTCAACACAAGCGCGTGTTAATAAAAATCCAGGGTCGGAAATGGCTGGCGTTCCCGCATCGGAAATTAATGCAATCGTTTCGCCACCTTTTATTCGAGCAATTACATTTTCTACCGTTTTGTGTTCGTTATGCATATGGTGACTGTGCATGTGCGTAGTAATTTCAAAATGCTTTAGCAATTTTCCGCTGGTACGTGTGTCTTCGGCTAAAATTAAATCGGCTTCTTTAAGTACGCGAATGGCACGAAACGTCATATCGTCTAAATTGCCAATTGGCGTAGGAACTATGTATAATTTACTCATTTAAAACAATTTAAAACACGAATTTCACGAATTAGCACAAATTATTTATCGTGTTAATTTGTCTAATCTGTGTTCATTTATTTAAATTTATTTTCTACAATTTCTAAAAATCGTACTTCATATTCTTCATTTCCTTGCCAATTATTATAATCGGGTTTTACAAAATCAAGAATAAAACTTTGCGCTTCTTCAAAATTATCAAAAGTGTTTAATTGAGAAAGTACTCTATTAAAATCATCAGCATTTCCACCAAATAATTTTTTCTCAAAAGCAATACGATCATTTAAACCTATATTGATGCCTTTATTTAATTTATCATTTAAAGACATCGTTTTTTCTTCTTTCTTTTCTTTTGATACTGATTTTTTATCTTTAGGCTCGGAAACCTCAACAGATTTTAGTTCAACTTCTTTTTCAATTTCAATAGATTCATCAGACACTGCTTCAAAAATAGAATCAGTAGCTTTTTCAACATCAGCAGGCACTTCTTCCACTTTTACAAAATCAAGTTCTTGGTAATCGTGAACTAGCATGTCTTCAAACGAAATTTGCTTGGCAACTGTTTCTTTTTGTTTAACCGCAGTTTCAGGTTTTTGTTCTTCTATTTCTTCAACTTCTTCTAAAACAACTTCTTCTTCAACCTCATTTGCTACTTCTGTAGTTTCAAGTAATGCTTCTTCTTCACTTTCTTCAAGAGTTAATTCAGCAACTACAATTTTTTCTTCTGGTTGTGGTTCCAAAATTTCAGGTTCAATTTCCGAAATAGTTGTCTCTACTTTTGTTTCTACTTCTTCTACTTTTGGGGTTGTAAAGATTTCCGATGGTTTTCCTTCCAACATTTCTTCAAAAACAGCTTCAGGAATTTCGCTTTTTACTAATTCGAAATTTTCTTCATAAAAGCGCAAAATCGTCAATTGATCATACAAGTTTTTAGCTTCTTGTTGCAATTGAAGGGTTTCTGAATGGTTTTTTAACTTTAGAATTCGGTGCGCAATACTGATTAATTCAGCGGAAATTCTTTTCTTCATAACTTTATTAGTTGGAATTGAATATATCGATACTTTTTTAATATTTTTGTTTTGCTTACAAATGTAGCAGAAAATATTTTTTTAACGTACGAAAGATACAAAATGTTTCTCGAAAATACTGTAAATCAACAAGAACAATTTGGTTGGATAGAAGTAATTTGCGGCTCCATGTTTTCTGGTAAAACAGAAGAGTTGATTCGCAGATTAAAACGCGCTCAGTTTGCCAAACAAAAAGTGGAAATCTTTAAACCGGCTGTAGACACGCGTTATGACAATGAAATGGTAGTATCACACAACAAAAATGAGATACGCTCTACTCCTGTTCCTGTGGCCGAAAATATTCGGATTTTAGCACAAGGTTGCGATGTTGTAGGTATTGACGAAGCTCAGTTTTTCGATGAAGAAATTGTGGCCGTTTGTAATGATTTAGCCAATTCGGGCATTCGAGTAATCGTTGCCGGATTAGATATGGATTTTAAAGGAAACCCTTTCGGACCGATGCCTGCGCTTATGGCAACAGCCGAATACGTTACAAAAGTACACGCTGTTTGTACCAGAACTGGAAATTTAGCGCATTATAGTTTTAGAAAATCTGATGATAAAAGACTGGTTATGCTTGGCGAAACTGAAGAATACGAACCTTTGAGCCGTGCTGCCTATTTTAAAGCCGTTAGAGAAAACATGGAAGTAAAAGATGTTGAAATTATAAACAAGCAAAAAGAAGATAATCAATAATTTGAATCTTACTATCAACCATATTATTTCGTTTTGTAAAGGCATTTTTCACGGAAATTTGACTGAATTTACTGTAAGTCATATTTCGATTGATAGCCGTTCGTTGCAAAATGGAAATAACACCTTGTTTTTTGCCATCAAAGGACAAAATCATGATGCCCATTTGTATTTGGATGAGTTGATTGCAAAAGGCGTTCGTTATTTTGTGGTCGAATCTATTCCAAAACATTTATCTGAAAAAGCGAATTTTATTATCGTTGAAAATTCGTTGAAAGCGTTACAAGAAACTGCGATTGGGTATCGAAAACAATTCGATTTTCCGTTTGCGGGAATAACGGGAAGTAATGGAAAAACAATCGTGAAAGAATGGTTGAATTTCTTGTTGAGTCCGAATCATTTGATTGTTCGAAATCCGAAAAGTTATAATTCTCAAGTGGGTGTAGCTTTATCTATATTAGGAATAGAAGGTAATTATGATTTAGGCATTTTTGAGGCCGGAATTTCGTTACCCAATGAAATGTTGCATTTAGAAAATATTATTCAACCTAAATTCGGAATTTTAACAACTATTGGTACGGCGCATGATGAAGGATTTCCAAATCGTGAAGAAAAAATAAAAGAAAAAATCAAACTTTTCGAAAATTGTACGGATATTTTCTTGGAAAAAAATGACAAAATAGAAACGTTACTTCCTAAAAATAGCAACAAACACACTTGGAGTTTTTCGGATGAAAATGCGCAACTTTTTGTTTCGAAGAAAAATTGTAAAGACTCAACCGAACTAACCTTTAAATACAAAGACAATTCCTTTGTTGTAATAGTTCCGTTTACTGATGAAAATTCGATTGAAAATGCGATTACTTGCGTAAATTTTATGCTGTTTTTAGGCGAAGAAATTGCCTTTATACAAAAACGTGTTTCGGATTTATACCCAATTGAATTAAGGCTTCAAGCTAAAAAAGGGATTCATAATTGTTTGGTAATTGATGACAGTTATTCGGTCGATTATCCATCGTTGAAAATTGCATTGGATTTCTTAGAACAACAAAAATTACACAACAAAAAAACAATTATTTTATCGGATATTTTTACAGACGGAATTGCGATTGAAACACTTTATGATCAAGTAAAACAATTACTTTCCAAAAATAAAATTGAGCGAATTATTACCATTGGTGAGACCATAGGAAAACAACTAAACGATTTGCCATATGTGATTTCGTTTGCAACAACCCAAGAATTTTTACAACAATTTAATCTTCAATCGTTTCAAAATGAAACTATTCTAGTTAAAGGTGCGCGAGGATTTAATTTTCATGAAATTGTGGTAGTTTTAGAAGAAAAAAATCACGAAACCATATTAGAAATCAACCTCGACGCGATTAGTCACAACTTGAATTTTTATAAATCAAAATTAAAACCTGAAACTAAAATTATGGTGATGGTTAAAGCGTTTGGTTATGGAAATGGTGGTTATGAAATTGCAAAATTGCTTGAACATCATAAAGTAGATTATTTAGGTGTGGCTTTTGCTGATGAAGGCATCGAATTGCGAAAAGCTGGAATTTCGACTCCAATTATGGTTTTAAATCCAGAAAATAGTAGTTTTAGAGCGATGATTGCTTATAATTTAGAACCCGAAATTTATTCGATTTCAGGTTTACAAGCCTTTTTAAAAATAGCCCAAGAACAAAATATCTCAAATTATCCGATTCATATTAAATTAGATACCGGTATGCATCGTTTAGGATTTGAAGCGCATTCAATTTCCGAATTGTGTTCATTACTAAAAAACAACAATTTTGTTAAGGTGAAAAGTGTATTTTCCCATTTAGCGGCAAGTGATGATTTGCAATTTGATGATTTTACGCAACTGCAATTTCAACGATTTGATGCGATGTTTGAAGAAATAGAAAAAATAGTAGCTTCAAAACCAATTCGTCATATTTTAAACACTTCAGGGATCTTCAATTATGCCGATAAGCAAATGGAAATGGTTCGATTAGGTATTGGTTTATATGGCATTGGAAATTCGGAACAAGAATTACAAAGCCTAGAAAATGTAAGCACTTTAAAAACCATCATTTCGCAAATTAGAGCCGTTTTACCCGAAGAAAGCATTGGTTATAGCCGAAAATTTCGAGTAACTGAAAAAATAAAAGTGGCCACTATTCCTGTTGGCTATGCCGATGGCATCAGAAGAGCTTGGGGTAATGAAAAAGGTTTTGTAACCATCAATAATCAAAAAGCAACTATTTTGGGTTCAATTTGTATGGATATGATGATGGTAGATGTAACCAACATATCATGTAAAGAAGGTGATGAAGTTATTGTATTTGGTCTTAACCCAAAAGTTACGGAAATGGCAAACAGTATTGGAACTATTTCGTATGAAATACTTACTGGAATTTCGCAGCGTGTAAAACGAATTTTTTATAAAAATTAATTTTATTTAAATTTTGTATATTCGTCTCTCAAAATTAATTTAAAAATCCCTAATTATGTTAAAAGAATTCAAAGCTTTTGCCATGCGAGGCAATGTAGTAGATTTAGCCATTGGTGTCATTATTGGTGCCGCTTTTGGAAAAATTGTAAGTTCGTTCATTGAAGATGTAATTACACCTTTATTATTAAAACCTGCTTTAGAAGCTGCTCACTTATCAAGAATTGAAGAATTAACTGCTTTTGGTGGTGTAAAATATGGAATGTTTCTTTCATCTGTCATTAATTTTATTATTGTAGCCTTTGTGCTTTTTTTAATTATTAAAGGAATGAATGCTGCAAAGAAAAAAGATGAACCAGCACCTGCTGCTCCAGCTGCGCCTACTAAAGAGGAACTGCTTACAGAAATAAGAGATTTATTAAAAAAGAAATAAAAACTAAAACACCTGTATTAAGGTGTTTTTTTATTATGCCTAATAAAAAAGCAATAAAATTCATTTTCATAGTTAAAACTTTGTTGCTATATACTCTGTAAACAAAATTTCTTTACTATTTTTACAGCTTAAATACAATTTTATGGCATCATCATTTGAAAATTACAATAAGCGAAGATTAATTTCATCCTATTTTTCAGTAGTATTAAGCATCTTTTTAGTTTTATTCCTTTTGGGAACATTAGGATTATTTGTAATTAACTCAAAAAAAATATCTGATGATTTTAAAGAGAACATTCCTATGACTGTATTCTTTAACAATGCAGCAACCGATAGTGTTATCAATTCGTTTGATGTTGAGTTGAAAAATGCAAAATTTATAAAAGATTATGCTTTTGTTCATAAAGATAGTGCCGCTAAAAACAATGTTGATATTGTAGGAAAAGATTTTATGGAATTTTTAGGATTTAATCCGCTTCAAAATTCTTTTGATATTCACTTAAAAGGTGATTATGTTAATTCTGTTAGTATTAACAAAATTGAGCGTTCTTTTCGAAAAAACGAAATGGTTACCGAAATTATTTATGACAAGCAATTAGTTGATTTAGTAAACAATAATGTGAAAGAAATTAGCTTTTGGATCTTAATTGTAAGTGGTGTTTTAACGATTGTTGCAATGTTGCTAATTAATAGTTCATTACGATTATCTGTATATTCGCACCGATTTACTATAAAAACCATGCAAATGGTGGGTGCCACAAAATCTTTCATTAGAAAACCATTTATTTGGACCAGCATTAAATTAGGATTGATAGGTTCAGCATTGGCAATCATTGGATTAATCTGTGTTGTCGTTTATGTTGATGGTTTATTTCCAAGTTTAGGCATTGCTAAAGATTATACTTCTATAGGAATTGTAGTATTTGGTGTGTTAATTATTGGAACAATCATTACTTCAATAAGTACTTATTTTGCCACTCAACGTTTTTTGAATTTAAAAACCGACGACCTTTATTAGTGTTTAGTCAATTTAAAAAAATATAAAAATGGAAAACAACAATAAACCTGAATTTCTTTTTAACAAAATAAATTATAAAATTCTTTTAATTGGATTAGCTGTTATTGCCCTTGGATTCATATTAATGAGTGGTGGTGGAAGCGAAGATCCAAATGTTTTTAATGAAGAAATTTTTAGTTTTAGACGCATTCGATTAGCACCAGCCGTTGTACTTCTTGGATTTGGAATTGCAATTTATTCGATATTAAAAAATCCAAAAAAACAGTAATTAGGAAAAAGGGATAAGTTATTAGAAAATTTCTATTGCCTATTGCCTATTGCCTATTGGCTAATTTCTAAAACATGAATACATTTCAAGCTATTATCCTTGCCATCATTGAAGGAATAACCGAATTTTTACCTGTTTCGTCAACAGGACACATGATTATTGCTTCTTCTTTTTTTGGCATTGCTCAAGACGATTTTACAAAATTATTTACCATCGTAATTCAATTAGGAACCATACTTTCGGTAATTGTATTGTATTTTAAACGCTTTTTTCAATCGCTAGATTTTTACTTTAAATTATTTGTCGCCTTTATTCCAGCCGTAATTTTTGGATTATTATTAGGCGATTTTATTGATGGATTATTAGAAAATCCCATAACCGTTGCTATTTCATTAATTATTGGAGGCTTTTTATTATTAAAAGTAGATGAATGGTTTGGCAATGCTGAAGGAACCGAAATTTCGTATTTAACCGCTTTTAAAATTGGTTTGTTCCAATGCTTAGCAATGATTCCTGGTGTTTCAAGAAGCGGCGCAAGTATTGTAGGTGGAATGACCCAAAAATTATCAAGAACTACGGCTGCCGAATTTTCATTTTTCTTAGCAATTCCTACTATGTTAGGCGCTACGTTGAAAAAATCATACGATTATTATAAAGCTGGTTTTGTGCTTTCTGATGACCAAACTAATTTATTAATTATTGGAAATGTAGTTGGATTTATTGTAGCATTAATCGCTATCAAATCATTTATTGGTTTTTTGACTAAACACGGATTTAAAATATTTGGTTATTATCGAATTATTGCCGGAATTGCTATTTTATTGATTCATTTCTTCGTGCAAAAACTTACTGTAATCTAATGAATGCCGAAGAAATTTTAGCGGGTAAAGTACTCCTAATAGACAAACCTTTAACTTGGTCTTCTTTTCAAGCGGTAAATAAATTGAAGTATATTTTAAAACGAAAATACGATTTGCCAAAGAAATTTAAAATAGGTCACGCCGGAACTTTAGATCCATTAGCGACGGGTTTGTTGATTATTTGCACCGGAAAATTCACTAAAAAAATTACCGAAATACAAGCTCAAATTAAAGAATATACCGGAACTATTGTTTTAGGCGCTACTACTCCATCTTTCGATTTAGAAACCGAAGTAGATGCTACTTTTCCAACTGCTCATATTACAGAAGCGCTCATTTTAGAAACTATCAATAAATTTCTGGGTGAAATTGACCAAAAACCGCCTGTTTTTTCAGCCATTAAAAAGGATGGAAAACGATTGTATGAACATGCTCGTGCAGGAGAGGAAGTCGAAATTCAATCGAGAAAAACCACTATTTACGAATTTGAAATCACCAGAATTCAGTTGCCAGAAGTCGATTTCAGAGTACAATGCAGCAAAGGAACTTATATTCGTTCTTTAGCTTATGATTTTGGATTAGCGTTACAATCGGGCGGACATTTATCGGCGCTTCGGCGAACAAAAATCGGCGATTATTCAGTTGAAAATGCAATTTTACCGGATGATTTTGAACAATCACTTTCAAATGAAAAATAAAACGTTACTTACAATCTTATTGTTGTTTCAATTTAGTTTTTCCCAAAATGTTAAACTAAAAACGGGTGATATTTTATTTCAATCGATGAACTGCGGCCCATTGTGTGAAGCCATAAACGAAGTAACCGAAGGCTATCAAGGAAAAGATTTCAGCCATTTAGGAATGGTTTACATCAAAAACGATTCGATATTTATCATTGAAGCAGCCGGAAAAGCGGTGAAAATCACAGCATATGAAACCTTCAAAACGTATACCAATGAACCTATGTACATTGGAAGACTAAAAAGAAAATATCAAAAATATATTCCAGAGGCTATTGCTTTTTCATTGCAGCAAATTGGCATTACTTATGACGATGAATATTTATATGGTAATGGAAAATATTATTGTTCGGAATTAATTTATGACGCGTTTCTGCATTCTTATAAAAAACCTTTGTTTGATTTATTTCCGATGACTTTTAAATCGCCTAAATCAAATGACTATTTTGAAGTTTGGGCAGACTATTACAAAAAACTAAACATGGAAATCCCAGAAGGTCAATTGGGCTGCAACCCTGGCGGAATTTCTACTTCTGATAAGCTGAGAATTATTGGAACCATTAAGTGATTTTGTTTCACAAATTTTTATAAAATATGTGTAATCCGCGTTCCATTTTTAACATAAAATACGCTCATGCATTTCCACAATTTCTTGCTGAATCGAAACGCCTTTATCGTGTAAATACCATTTCTGCAATTCAATTTTAGCCGTTTCGTCTACCACACCATACGTCGCTTTGTAATCAATAATCAATTGTTTTGCATTACGAGGTCTTGGTCCCCAATCAGCAACAACTTCAAGCGATTCAGCATCTAAAACGATTAATTTAGGAATCGCCTTACCTCCATTGGTTAAAAAATGTTGCATTACTACATCGTTATCATCGCGCAAAGCAATTTTCAATTCAATTTTATCGGTTACTTCCGCCATTTTATGGATAACTGGAACGATTTGAGCGGCATCGCCACACCAACCTTCACTTAAAACCAGCCAAATGTATTTTTTTTCTAAATTTTGAAGTTTATTTATTATTTCAGGCAAAACAACAATTGTTTTTTCTAAACGATTCATTCGGGTTTCATTCAATTCAGAATAATGTAATAAATCATCCGATTGTTCATGACCCGTAGATTTACCTTGTGTAATTAAATGGGCAATATGTTTTCTATATTCGGCAAAAGAAAAACTATTTTGCAATGCTTTTTGAATGGTTTTTATCATCTTTTTAGCTTTATTTGACAAATTTAAGTCTATTTTTGGAATTTGAAAGTAAGAAATGTTACAAATGGATTACTCTCAATAATAGGTAATAACAACTACGAAAAGACATTTCAAAAATTGTCTTTATAAATGTTACAACATTTTTTTTAGGAAAAAACGAATTAACTATATTTGCAAAACAAATCTATACAACAAAATGACTTGAGCTTGCGAGAGCATGACTCCTTTAAAATAAACAGTAATGAAGTACAAAAGAATTCTTCTAAAATTAAGTGGTGAAGCTTTAATGGGTGAAAGACAATATGGAATTGACCCACAACGATTAGCTGAGTATGCCGCCGAGATCAAACAAATTCACGATAAAGGAGTAGAAATTGCTATTGTTATTGGTGGTGGAAACATTTTTAGAGGAGTTTCTGGAGCGAGTAATGGAATGGACAGAGTTCAGGGCGATTACATGGGAATGCTGGCAACCGTAATCAACGGAATGGCATTACAAGGCGCACTTGAAGAAGCTGGAATGCAAACGCGTTTACAAACCGCATTAAAAATAGAAGCCATTGCAGAGCCTTATATCAAAAGAAAAGCAACACGCCATTTAGAAAAAGGTAGAATTGTAATTTTTGGTGCCGGAACTGGAAATCCATATTTTACAACTGATACCGCAGCAGTTTTGAGAGGTATTGAAGTAAGTGCTGATGTAATTTTAAAAGGAACTCGTGTAGATGGTGTATATACTTCAGATCCTGAAAAAAATTCCGATGCGGTTAAATTTGATTATATTTCATTTGAAGACGTATTAGCAAAAGGATTGAATGTCATGGACACCACCGCTTTTACTTTGAGCCAAGAAAATAAATTACCAATTATTGTTTTTGATATGAATAAAGAAGGTAATTTATTAAAAGTGTGCAAAGGGGAAACCATAGGAACAACAGTAACAATATAATTTTGTTTCACGTTTCACGTTGTTATTGTTCTTAACTTGAAACCTGAAACCTTAAACTTGAAACAAAAAAAATGACAGAAGAAATTAACTTTATTTTAGACAGTGCAAAAGAAGCCATGGTAGGTTCTATTGCCCATTTAGAAAAAGAATTTTTAAATATTAGAGCTGGAAAAGCTTCTCCGCAAATGCTTGGCGGTGTATTTGTTGATTATTATGGATCGCAAACCCCGCTTTCACAAGTAGCAAATATTAATGCCGCAGATGCAAGAACATTGACCGTTACCCCGTGGGAAAAAAACATGTTACATCCTATTGAAAAAGCAATTATGATTGCAAATTTAGGGTTAAACCCAATGAACAATGGTGACAACATCATTATTAATATTCCTGCCTTAACGGAAGAAAGACGTCGTGATTTAGTAAAACAAGCTAAGGCTGAAGCTGAAGATGCAAAAATTGGAATTAGAAACCATAGAAAAGATGCTAATTCTGATATTAAAAAAGAAGAAAAAGAAGGAACCGCAGAAGATATTTGTAAAAAAGCGGAAGATGACGTGCAAAAATTAACCGATTCATTCATTAAGAAAATTGATGAAATTTTAGCCGATAAAGAAGCCGAAATTATGAAAGTATAAATTTAAATCCCGATTCACCCTCGGGATTTTTTATTTTAAATATCTTTGTAAACTACTTAAATAATTTACATGAACTATTTTTGGTGTTTTTGGTGTTTCTTTTTTACGGTAAGCTCATTGGCACAAACCAAAATTAAAGGTCAGGTTATTGATTTTGACAATGCCGTTCCTATTGCTTTTGCATCCATTACTCATAATAAATATACAATAAACGCCGATTGGGAAGGAAAATTTTCTTTGACAATTGAAGATTTAAAATCTCCGGTAAAGATAAATTATAAAGGATATCATGAAAAAATAGTATATGCTTCCAACTCAACAACTCATGTAACCATCAAATTAATTACCGATATTAATTCGAACAAAAAAGAAATTTTTTCTGAAATTGAGGTAAATAACATTATTGAAAAGGTCATTGAAAATAAAAAAAATAATGACCCTACAAAAGCACTCTCTAGCTTTGAATATAAAAATTATGAATCTCTTCAAGTAACAGCAAACCCTGATAGTATTTCAAATACGATTGATACCCTTATTAAAAAAAGGTGGTTGAGAAAACCGCAAATAAAACTCGATTCAACCAATTATAAATTTAAAAAAGTTGTAGAAAAACAACATTTGTATCAAACCGAAAAAGTAAATTTAATTCAGTTTGCCAATAAAAAAAGTAAAGAAACTATTTTAGCCACTAGAATGGCTGGTTTTGAACAACCACTTTATGAATATTTAGGACTAAAATTAGTATCCTATTCGGTATATGAAAATCCGTTTGAAATTTTAGAAATTCCGGTTCAAAATCCCATTTCAAATTATGGTCGCAGATTATATTCTTATAAATTAATCGATACCGTTTCAATACAAGGTAGAAAGGCGTTTCGAATTTATTTTCAACCTAAAAAATTAAATGCCAATAAATTAAGAGGGTTATTGTATATAGATACCGAAACATTTGCAATCTCTAAAGCCTATTATCGAATTTATGGTTTTGTAAACATCAATGCCACTTACACCTTTAATTATTTATCAGAATATGGAATTTGGTTTCCAGAAAAACGATCTTTCAAAGTATTGAAGGGAAACAATTATGACGATATTAACTTGCTGGGTGGCACTATAAAATTTAGCTCATCAATAGATGATAAAGCTCGAAAAAATGCAACTGATCAAGCTTATTTACATATCGAATCAAAACCTTATGATGTCAAAATTAACCAACCGGTTTCAATATCAAAGCCAAGAGTTAAAATAGAAGTCCCATCGAGTAGTTTGAAAAAACCATCAGAATATTGGAATGTTTTCACAAAAGACACCTTAGACAAACGAAAAATTAAAACTTATACAACAATAGATAGTTTGTCGCTTTCCGAAAGAATAGAACATAAAATTTTTCTCGGACGCAAAATAATAAATGGCTATTTTCCAGTTTCAATAATTGATATTGATTTACGAAGCATTATAAAATATAATAATTTTGAAGGATTCCGATTTGGAATTGGCGGAATAACAAATAACAAACTTTCTGCAAAATATAAAATAGCATTTTATGGCGCTTATGGACTAAAAGATGAAAAAACCAAGTTTGGCATTACGCCATCTTATCTTGTTCATGAGAAATCTGAAACATGGATAAGTGCCTCTTATTCTGATGATATTAATGAAATTGCGCAAACCAATTTTGCAACTGATTCTAGACGATTTAAAATTTATGACCCTCGCCCTTTTAATATTACAACCTTCTACATTAACAAATTGAGTTCTGTCTTTATTGAAAGTAAATTTTTACCAAAAACTTCTAGTTATTTCGCTCTGTCACAAAGTCAAATTACACCACTATTTGATTATACATTTGTCAATAATGGAAAAACCTACAGCAATTATAATATTTCTTCCTTTCAAATAGGCTTTCAATGGAATCCGTTTAGTAATTACATGCAAACACCTGTTGGGAAAATTGAAATGGATAAACGCCATCCAAAATTTTCAATACAATTCAGTCAAACACTTCCAGATGTTATGGGTAATGATTTCAATTTTTCTAAAATAGATTTCAAAACTTATTATGAATTGCCTTATTTATCAGGTCAGAAAAGTGCTGTGTTGCTTCAAACAGGTATTGCTTTTGGCGATGTGCCAATTACTCATTTGTACAGCATTCAGCCTAACAACTTAAACCGAGATGCCATTCTACAACGAATAACTTTTGCTGGTAAAAATAGTTTTGAAACCATGTATTTTAATGAGTTTTTCTCCAATAAATATGCCTCTTTACAACTAAAACACACCTTTAATAAAATTAAATTAGGTTATAAAATTAATCCAGAAATTACGGTGGTCACCCGAATGGCTTTTGGTGGAAATAACAAAAACAACAAACATCTTGGCATTACCTATAATACCATGGAAAAAGGTTTCTTTGAAAGCGGAATCGAATGTAATAAATTGTTTAAAGGATTTGGTTTAGTAGCTTTTTATAGATACGGTCCTTATCAACTAGCCCGTTTTGAAGATAATATTGCTTTAAAAATTTCTTATTACCTAGATTTAGGTTTTTAAATTTAACTTAAATTTGGTATACTAAACTAATAAATTGACTTAGAATACGTACCTTTGCACCTTAATTTTTAAGAGATGTTAAAGTGGTTCAAAACCAATTTTTGGGATTTTATTGCCAGTAAAATTTTAAGAAATAAAATAGGTTTATTAGTATTAGTTGCTCTTTTTACTCTTTTTATGGCTTCACAATGGAAGTACATAAAATTCACTAATACAGAAGCTAACTTACTTCCTGCGTCTGAAAAAGCTAATATTGAATATAATTCGTTTTTAGAAAAATTTGGCGAAGAAGGAAATCTTATCGTAATTGGAATTCAAGATAGCCTTATTTTTTCTCCAAAAATATATGCTTCTTGGGAAAAGCTGATGCTTCAATTAAAGCAAAACAAAGAAGTTGAACTGATTATTTCATTAAACGATTTAAAGAAATTACAAAAAAACGATAGCCTTTCTTCCTTTGAATTAACTAATTTAATTGATTCCTCAAAAACATCTGATGCTTCTTATTTAAAAGGGAAAAAGAACGAACTACTTTCCCAAATGCCTTTTTACGAAGGCTTGCTATATAATAAATCAGGAATTATCCGTTCGGGTATTTATTTAGATAAAAAAATTGTCAATACTCCTGAACGAAAAAATTTAGTACTGCAGAAAATCATTCCTGCTATTGAAGCTTTTGAAAAGGAAACCAAAGTAGATTTGCATGTTTCAGGAATGCCTTATATCCGTTCTTTAAATTCGGAATATATTATTAGCGAAATCAGCTTGTTTATTGGCGCAGCTCTTGGAATAACCTCTTTGATTTTCTTCTTCTTTTTCCGTTCTTTTAGAACCACTTTAATTTCAATGTGCATTGTAATTGTGGGTGTTATGTGGTCGTTTGGGTTTTTAGGATTATTGCGATATGAAATTACAGTACTTACCGCTTTAGTGCCAACATTAATGATTGTTATTGGAATTCCAAACTGCATTTTTCTAACCAATAAATACCATCAAGAATGTAGAATTCATGGTAATCAAGCCAAAGCATTAGTGCGTGTAATTACAAAAGTAGGAACCCCTACGTTGATTACTAATCTTACTACTTCGTTTGGTTTTGCTACATTTATTGTAACCAATAATGAATTGCTAAAAGAATTTGGCGTAGTTACTTCCATTAATATTATTGCCTTATTTTTCTTGTGCCTTTTTGTAATTCCTGTGGCGTATAGTTACATGTCTATTCCAAAAGAACGCCATTTAGATCATTTAGAAAGAAGTTATGCAGTCAGTTTTTTAAATTGGATCCAAAAAACAATTAAAAACAAAAGAACTATTGTTTATATCGTTGCTATTTCATTATTAACTGCAGGAACAATAGGGATTTTTAAAATGCGAATTTCGGGCAGTTTAATCGAAGACATGCCTAAAAAAGCGGCTTTTTATGAAGATATCGTTTTCTTTGAAAAAGAATTTGATGGAGTAATGCCAATTGAAATTATGATTGACACCAAAAGAAAAAAAGGTGTCATGAAATTAACGACGTTGAAACGAATGGATGAGCTTCAGCAAACTATTGATTCTATTCCAGAATTATCGAAACCTATTTCTATCGTAAATTTGGTAAAATATTCAAAACAAGCATATTACAACAACAATCATGAATATTATAAATTGCCAACATCGCAAGAACAGGCATTTATTTTATCGTTTGCTAAAAATTCGATGAAAAACAGCAAGGAAAATATCATGAAAAGTTATGTTGATAGTACTGGTCAATATACCCGAATTACTACTTTTATTAAAGACGACGGCATCAATAATTTAGAACTCATTGAATCCAAACTACAATCAAAAATTGATGAACTTTTTCCTAAAGAAAAATACGAAGTTTCAATAACGGGAAAAGCGGTGGTGTTTCAAAAAGGAACAAAATATTTGCTAGACAATTTATTACAATCTTTGCTATTATCGGTATTTATAACAGCGTTATTAATTGCCTTTATGTTTCGCTCTTTCAAGATGATTGTTGTGGCATTGGTGCCTAATTTATTACCGTTATTAATGACCGCCGGAATCATGGGCTATTTTAATATTCCATTAAAACCATCTACCATTTTAGTATTTGGAATTGCATTTGGTCTTTCTGTAGATGATACCATTCGGTTTTTAGCAGAATATCGTCAAGCATTAACACGGAACAATTGGAAAATAAAAAAATCTGTTTTTGCAACCATCAATGAATCAGGATTGAGTATGTTTTATACTTCGGTGGTTTTATTTTCGGGATTTTCAGTATTTATGCTGTCTAGCTTTGGTGGGACAATTGCTTTAGGTGGGTTAGTATCCATTACGCTTTTATTTGGAATGCTTTCTAATTTAGTTTTGTTACCTTCATTGGTTTTAACACTCAACAAAAAATTAGCAAATCAGCAAGAATTTATAGAACCTACAATAAATATCTTAACAGATGAAGAAGTAGGTGAAAAAAATAAAATTGAATCAAATGAATTTTCAGATGAAGATTTTGAAGAAGAAAATTCAAACGAGAAATAGTATATTTGTATTTTAAAATTATAAATCGAAATGAAACATTCAAAAATCATAGACCTTTTAAACAGTTCGAAAACATTGCATGAAGTAACGGCAAAAGGTTGGGTTAGAACATTTAGAAATAATCAATTTATTGCGTTGAACGATGGTTCAACCCTTCATAATATACAATGTGTTGTCGATTTTGAAAACACACCCGAAGAAACCTTAAAAAGAATAACCACTGGAGCAGCCGTTTGCGTTACGGGTACATTAGCCGAAAGTCGCGGTGCAGGGCAAAAAGTAGAAATTCAAGTTACTAAATTAGAAATTTTAGGTGATAGTGATGCAGAGAAATTCCCAATGCAGCCTAAGAAACACTCTTTAGAATTTTTAAGAGAAAATGCACATTTACGTGTGAGAACCAATACGTTTGGATCCGTGATGCGTGTGCGTTCTACCTTAGCCTTTGCGGTACACCAGTACTTTCAAGAAAAAGGATTTTTCTATGTAAATACACCAATTATTACTGGTTCTGATGCAGAAGGTGCTGGAGAAATGTTTCAAGTAACTGCGCTGCCAATTGATGGTTCTGCCCCAAGAACAGAAGATGGAAAAATCAATTACAAAGAAGACTTCTTCGGAAAACAAACAAATTTAACGGTTTCAGGCCAATTAGAAGGAGAAACTTTTGCTATGGCATTAGGTCAAATTTATACTTTCGGACCTACGTTTCGTGCCGAAAATTCAAATACGTCTCGTCACTTAGCCGAATTTTGGATGATTGAACCAGAAGTTGCTTTCAATGATTTGGCAGATAATATGGATTTAGCCGAAGATTTCATCAAATATGTTATCAAATATACCGTTGATAAATGTAGCGATGATTTGAAATTCTTAGAAAGTAGATTATTAGAAGAAGAAAAAGCAAAACCACAAACTGATAGAAGCGAAATGGCGCTTTTAGAAAAATTAAACTTTGTATTGGATAACAACTTCAAACGAGTTTCTTATACTGAAGCCATCGATATTTTAAAAGATTCAACACCAAATAAAAAGAAAAAATTTCAATACATCATTAACGAATGGGGTGCTGATTTACAAAGTGAGCACGAACGTTTCTTAGTTGAAAAACACTTTAAATGTCCGGTAATTTTGTTTGATTATCCGGCGAAAATTAAAGCTTTTTACATGCGCCTAAACGACAATACAGAGCCGGGTAAAGAAACCGTTAGAGCAATGGATATCTTATTTCCAGGAATTGGTGAAATCGTGGGTGGATCACAAAGAGAAGAGCGTTATGATGTTTTAGTCGAAAAAATGAAAGCATTAGGCATTGACGAAGAAGAACTTTGGTGGTATTTAGACACCCGAAGATTTGGTTCGGCAGTGCACTCAGGATTTGGATTAGGATTTGAACGTTTAGTCCTTTTTGTAACCGGAATGACAAATATTAGAGACGTAATTCCGTTTCCTAGAACACCACAAAACGCAGAATTCTAAAAATATTTGTTTCAGGTTTTAAGTTTCAAGTTGGTTTTGTTATGAACAGCCCGAAACCTGAAACCTGAAACTTTAAACAAAAAACAATGTTAAAACACAGTTTACAGTTCAAATTATCACAAAAATTATCGCCTCAACAAATTCAGTTGATGAAGTTAATTCAATTGCCTACACAAGCATTTGAGCAACGACTTCAAGAAGAATTAGTTGAAAATCCTGCTTTGGAAGAAAGTAGCAAAGAAGATGATTATGATGTAGATGATTATGAAGTAAACTCAAATGATGATGATTATGACGATTATGATGGCGATCATATTGACACTCAAGATATCAATATTGACGAGTATTTAAGCAACGACGAAACACCCGATTATAAATACCAATCTAACAATTATAGCGATGATGATGAGGATAAGTCAACCCCATTTGCTGCGCCCGTTAGTTTTCATCAAGATTTAATCAATCAGCTAAACACTTTTATTTTAAGAGAAGACGAACGCGATATTGCCGAATTTTTAGTAGGTAGTATTGATGATATGGGTTACATCAGAAGAACTACGCTAGACATCGTAGACGATTTAGCATTTACACAAGGCATTTATACCGATGAAGCTAGTGTTGAACGCATTTTACATTTAGTACAAGAATTAGAACCCGTAGGTGTAGGAGCGCGCGATTTGCAAGAATGTTTACTGCTTCAGTTAAAACACAAAACCCCATCTGAAGCTACAAGTTTAGCGATCAATATTATCGAACAACAATTTGAGGCGTTTAGTAAAAAACATTATGATAAATTATTGCAAAAATTTGATGTTTCGCAACAACAACTCAAAAAAGCAATTGATGAAATTGAAAAACTAAATCCAAAACCAGGGGGAAGTTTTGATGGAAATCAAAAAATGATTGAACACATTGTTCCCGATTTTACTATTCGAATAGTTGATGGCGAATTAGAATTATTGCTTAACGGAAGAAATGCCCCAGAATTGCACGTTTCAAAGGACTATCAAGAAATGTTACAGAGCTATAAAGTTACCTCTGAAAAATCAAGTTCACAAAAAGATGCCGTTCAGTTTATTAAACAAAAATTAGATTCGGCAAAATGGTTTATTGATGCCATCAAACAGCGTCAGGAAACGTTATTTGTAACCATGAATGCTATTATGCATTATCAATATGAATACTTTTTAGAAGGAGAAGAATCTAAACTTCGACCAATGATTCTTAAAGATATTGCAGATATGGTTGGTTTAGATATTTCAACCGTTTCGCGTGTTGCCAATAGCAAATATGTAGAGACGCCTTATGGCACAAAACTAATCAAAGAATTCTTTAGCGAATCCATGACAAATGATCAAGGCGAAGAAGTTTCAACCATCGAAATTAAAAATATTTTACAACAAGTCATTTCGGAGGAAGACAAAAAGAAACCATTACCAGACGATCAATTGGCCGAAATATTAAAAGAGCGAGGTTACCCCATTGCTCGAAGAACTATTGCAAAATATAGAGAGCAATTAGATATTCCTGTAGCCCGATTGAGAAAAAAAATATAAGATGGATTTTAAAAAATGTTTACCGCTATTTTCTTACATTTTTCACCCCATATTTAGTTCTATTTACGGAACGCTTTTCTTCTTTGTAATTGCTAAAAATTATTTCAACAATCCTCAAATTTATATAACATTAATTCAGGTTACTATTTTAACCGTATTAATGCCTTTGTCCATGTATTTTTTATTTCGTTCACTTGGATTACTTTCTTCATTTACCGAAGCGAGTATTGCAGAGCGAAGAATGCCAATTGCAATTCAAGCAATTTTATTATTTGTATTGATAAAGTATAGTATTTCAAAAGAAATGTTTACAGAACTCTACTATTTTTTTCTAGGAGGTTTGCTAAGCACATTAGTTGTTTTAAGTGCCGTATTATTAAAATTTAAGGCAAGTCTACATATGATAGGAATAAGTGCCTTAACCGCCTTTATTTATGGGTTAAGCGTTTACTACCAACTTCCTTTTACTTACCTAATTGGGATATGCATTATTTGTATGGGTTTTGTTGCTTCTTCACGATTATATAAAAAAGCGCATACGCCTATTGAATTAATTGCTGGAATTTTTATTGGAATGGTACCCCAACTACTTTTATTTAAATATTGGTTATAAAATATAAAATTTCAATCCAATATTAAGGGCCGAAACATTATTCTCTATAGCCGTTTTGTTGTTATCAAAAATTGGATTTAAACCATAATAGATATAAGGATTCCAAGTATTGAAACCAAAAGAAAGATACACCCCATATTGAAATTTATTCAATACATTTTTGATGTTTTCGGTTCCAGTACCAGTAAGGTCAGATTCATAATTAAATTTACCTCCTAATAAATAACTGGCTTTAAAACCGGCATGAATGCGCCAAAATTTATGACTTTCTGGAGTGGCATTACGCCAGCGAATTTCTAACGGCATTTCAAGATAATGCAATTGAATACTACTTCTCACAACATCAGGAGTAGTACCAGTAGGCAGAGAAACTGCTTGTATGTTAATGTTTTGCTTTAAATTGTTGTATGCATATCCCAAACCAGGAGCAATAGACCAATGTCTGTTTTTAGAAATCGGAAAATCTCTCAAAAATCCAGCGGTAAATCCTGATGAAAAAGAATACTGACTAAAATCGGAAGGTTTGTTTTGTAGTAAATTATAAGAAATAGAAATATAAAACTGATCTTCTCTGAATAAAGAATCGGCTACTTTAACTTCGGTTTGTGCCAAACCAATAGTGGATAAAAAAAGTAAAATGTAGTGAATTTTATTCATCAAATATTTCTTAAAAGTAAGCAGAGAGGAAGGGATTCGAACCCTCGATACAGTTACCCATATACAAACTTTCCAGGCTTGCTCCTTCAACCACTCGGACACCTCTCTAAAATCTATGTAAAATAAGGGAAAAAAATAATGGAATAAAAATTTTAAATCAATTATTACATCATTTCGCCACGAATAGCCGTTTCAAATTGTTTTTTAAATTCGGAAGATGGAACCTTTTGTCCCAATAAAAACATCAATTTTGTAATGGCTGCTTCTGTAGTAATATCTTCTCCTGAAATAACGCCAATATTTTTTAATTGTGTGCTGGTTTCATAATTGCCCATTGCCACACTTCCACCACTGCATTGGGTTACATTAATAATATGAATGCCTTTTTTTATGGCTTGTGCCAATGCATCTACAAACCATTTCTCGGTTGGTGCATTGCCCGAACCATAGGTTTCTAGAACAATTCCTTTTAAATTTGGAATCGCAAAAAAAGCATTCAATACTTTTTCATTCATCCCAGGGAATAGCTTTAAAAGGGCAACATTATCATCAAAATCAGTATGAACTTGAAGGTTTATATTTGAATTAGCCGTTAAAACTAAATCGGTATTTACTTTTAAATGCACACCTGATTCGGCTAGTTCAGGGAAATTTGGTGATGTAAACGCATTAAATTGTTCGGCACTTATTTTTGTGGTTCGGTTTCCGCGATATAATTTGTATTCAAAATACAAACACACTTCCTGAATAACGGGTTTATTATTTTCTTGAAGCGATGCTACCTGAATAGCAGTAATTAAATTTTCTTTGGCATCGGTTCGTAAATCGCCAATAGGCAATTGCGATCCCGTAAAAATAACCGGTTTGGCTAAATTTTCCAACATAAAGCTTAAGGCCGAAGCACTGTAAGACATCGTATCTGAGCCATGTAGCACAACAAAACCATCAAACTTTGAATAATTTTCTTCGATTATATTGGCTATTTTTTTCCAACTCAAAATATTCATGTTTGAGGAATCGATGGGCGTTTCAAAAGAAATAGTTTCGATTTCGCAATCTAAAAGTTGTACTTCAGGAATTCGATTAAGCAATTCTTTAAAATCAAATGCCTTTAATGCACCCGATTTAAAATCTTTGACCATACCTATGGTTCCACCAGTATAGATCAATACTATTTTTGCTTTAGGCGATATCATTGGTATATTTTAATTTATTAACAACCGGATTTGCATACATGGCTAAAAATCCTGCCTTCATGGTTTCGTTTTCGGCATCAATTCGCATTTCTAATCTTCGCTCAAACAATTGGCGTTCCTTTTCATCATACAAATGTGCAAATCTTGATGTATTATTTAAAATATCGTATGCAATAAAATTTGTTGGCCACAATTTATACGACTGTAAAATAGAATCGTCAATAACTTGAGCTAATGCTTGTATTTGCTTGTTGTTGTTGTCATTTTCGGCTTTAATTTTTTCATATTCATTTTCAAGAACATCACCTACATGAATATGAATGCGCTTTTTTTGACCAATAATTCCGCTTAAAAGCGTTATAAAATCTTCGTTTTTTTCTTTGATGTACACTTCGTCTTTTGAAAGTGCTAATAATTGAGGCATTTTCAAAGCATCGGTAGGATCATATTCATATGAAATTGAAACGGGTACAATTTTTATTTTTTTAAAAAAATCCATGCAATTTTGTTCATCAGAAGCCATGGCAATCATTTTCAATACCCCTTGATGGGTTGCATCGTTGCCATCTTTTGTTCGTCCTTCACGTTGGGCAATCCAAACCGAACGATTTTCTTTTGACAATAAATGATACATGTATTCTGCCATCAATTTTGAACTTTGTAATAATTCTCGTGGCGATAAACCGCGTTGTACTAAAAAATTACGATTCAATTTTGATAATTTCAATAAGAAATCTTTTTGCACTAAATTATCTCCAATGGCTGAAGCAGTCATTACTAATCCATGATCAAACAACGAAACATTTAATAATGAAGTATCTAAAATGATATCACGGTGATTTGAAATAAATAAGTAGGAAGTATTAGGTTCTAATTTTTCAAAACCTGAAGTGGTTAATCCTTCTGAACTTCGTTCTAAAACCCGTTGAATGGATTGGTACACAAAATTAATTTGAAAATCTCGAATTGAGTGCGTTCTATTCAATTGTTCCTTCCATGTAGCTTCTTCAAGTTCAGGAAAGGTAAAATCCATCATAGCCTTCATCATAGGATGATGTAATAACGATTTTAAAGCAATATTTACTTCAGAATCGTAAAACGGACGAATAGAATCGAATTTTGTCATGCTAATTTTGAAAACAATTCACAAATGAACAAAAATTTTATGACTTGACCTTTAATTTTGGATTAAATTCCGAAAATTTGTTTCGAATTTTCAGTGGTAATTGCTGCAATTTCTTCAACTGAAACTTGGTAAATTTCTGCCAATTTTTGAGCCACTAAAAGAGTATAGCTGCTTTCATTTCGCTTTCCGCGATAAGGCACTGGTGCTAAATATGGTGAATCGGTTTCTAGTACAATATTTTTCAAATCGATTTCATGTAAAAACTGATCAATCTTTCCGTTTTTAAAAGTAGCTACTCCTCCTATTCCAAGCTTCATTCCTAACGAAATCGCTCTTTGGGCTTGACCCAAATCGCCGGTAAAACAATGAAATATTCCGAATAAGTCAGACGCTTTTTCACTTTCCAAAACCTCGAAGACTTCGTCAAACGCATCCCGACAATGAATATTAATTCCTAATTGATGATTTTTTGCCAATTGAATTTGGTGTTTGAAAGCCTGTTGTTGTTCTTTCAAAAACGTTTTATCCCAAAATAAATCAATCCCAATTTCTCCCACTGCATAAAATTTCTTAGAAGCTAATTCGCGCTCCACATGTGCCAACTCTTCTAAATAATTTTCCTTGACATACGTAGGATGTAAACCCATCATTAGAAAGACATTTTCGGGATATTGCTTTTCTAATTCATACATTTTTGGGGTATAATTAGAATCTATTGAAGGAACAAAAAAACGAGAAACGCCCGTATTGATGGCTCTTTGCATCATTTCGTTTCTATCTTCGTCGAATTCTTCTGAATATAAATGCGTGTGGGTATCGGTTAAGTTCAAGGTTTCAGGTTTAAAGTTTCAGGTTTCAGGTTTCAGGTTTCAGGTTTGTTATGCAAAGGTATATTCTGAAATCTAAAAACGTTAATCATAAATCATAATTTTTAGTTTATTTTTGAAGTATGGAAGATTTGCAAGACTTTTTAAAAGGAAAAATATATAAAAAAATAAAATTTACGGTTTTAAAAACCCAACATTTATTAATCAAAGGTAAAATAAATGGTGCAAAAGGTAACTTTATTTTGGATACTGGAGCCAGTAATAGTTGTGTGGGATTTGAGAGTATTGAACGCTTTTTTTTAAATGCTCAATTTTCGGAAACTAAAGCCGCGGGTGCTGGTGCTACAGGTATGGAAACGCAATTGGCTAAAAACAACGAAATGCAATTGGGAAGATGGAAAAACAATAAACTTCAATTGATTATTTTTGATATGTCTCATGTAAATGAAGGATTAATTCAATATAAAACAAAACCTGTTGATGGTATTATTGGTGCCGATGTTTTACTAAAAGGAAAAGCGATTATTGATTATAGTAATCATTGTTTGTATTTGAAGTAATTTAAACGCAAAGACGCTAAAGATTTACGCAATGTTCGCAAAGAAAAAATCCCAAACTCTTATTGAATTTAGGATTTGATATTTAGATTCTGAACCAAGTTCAGAATGACAATTACAATTCTAATGCTTTTTTCACATTACCGCCCATTAAAATTTCTGCAGGGTTTTCTAATGCTTCTTTTACCGCTACTAAGAACCCTACAGACTCACGTCCGTCAATGATTCTGTGGTCATATGATAACGCAACGTACATTACTGGTGCAATTACAATTTGACCGTTTTTAACGATGGCTCTTTCTACGACATTGTGCATTCCTAAAATACCTGATTGAGGCGGATTTATAATTGGTGTAGATAACATACTTCCGAAAACACCACCATTTGAAATAGTGAAAGTTCCACCGGTCATTTCGTCTACCGTAATTTGTCCGTCACGAGCTCTTATCGCTAATCTTTTGATTTCCGCTTCTACTCCTCTAAATGATAATGTTTCAGCCTTTCTCATTACAGGAACCATTAATCCTTTTGGACCAGAAACCGCCACCGAAATATCACAAAAATCAAATGAAATTTTCTCTTGACCATCAATCATTGAATTCACATCTGGATATAATTGTAATGCACGAGTTACTGCTTTAGTAAAGAACGACATAAAGCCTAATCCTAAACCATGTTTTGCTTTAAACTCTTCTTTGTATTGGTCACGTAACGCATAAATAGCCGTCATATCCACTTCATTGAAAGTAGTTAACATCGCTGTTTCGTTTTTAGCCGAAACCAAACGCTCTGCTACTTTTCTGCGCAACATTGATAATTTTGTTCTTTCTGAACCACGGTTTCCTCCTGTTGGAGTTCCCATTGATGGCACTGCATTTACAGCGTCATCTTTAGTGATTCTTCCGTCTTTACCAGTTCCTACTATTTCTGAAGGTTGGATATTTTTTTCTTCTAATATTTTTTTAGCTGCCGGAGAGGGTGCTTGCGTTGCATATGTTGCTGCTGGTGCTGGAGTCGCTACTGGTGCTGCTGCTTTTGGAGCTTCAACCACTTTTGCTTCTTCTTTTGCTGGAGCTCCACCGTCTGGTTTAGCTGCAGCTGTATCGATTAAACAAACTACGGCACCTACTGCTACTGCATCGCCTTCTTCTGCTTTTAATGTAATGATTCCGCTTGCTTCAGCAGGTAATTCTAATGTAGCTTTATCTGAATCAACCTCAGCAATCGCTTGGTCTTTTTCTACATAATCACCATCTTTTACTAACCATGTAGCAATTTCTACTTCTTTAATTGATTCCCCTGGAGAAGGAACTTTCATTTCTAAAATCATATCTTTTTATTTTAAAAAGTTTACCCTTTGACAAGCTCAGGGCGATAATTGAGTTGTTTTTTATTGAAATAATGTTTTATCAAACACCATGGCAATGGCATTTTTTTGACGCTTTTTAGAACGTTCATAACTTCCTGCTGCCGGGGCACTGTATGCTTTTGGTGATGCCAATCTTAATTTTACTAAATCAAAATTCATCAACATATAACCATAAGCTCCCATATTTTTAGGCTCTTCTTGTGCCCAAACATAATCATCAACATTTGGATACGTGTCGATAATTGCTTTGATTTGGTACACTGCTAATGGGAATAATTGCTCTAATCGAACTACTGCTACATCATTTCTACCTAATTCTTCACGTTGCGCAATAATGTCAAAATATACTTTACCTGTACAGAAAACCAATGTTTTGATGGCTTTTTTATCCGTTACTTTTGGATCATCTAATACTTCTTGGAATTGGCCGTTTGCTAAATCGTCCATTGAAGATACTACATCAGAATGACGTAATAAACTTTTTGGAGAAAATACTACCAATGGCTTACGGAATTCTGTTTTTAACTGTCTTCTCATCAAATGGAAGAAGTTAGCTGGTGAAGTTACATCGGCAATATACATGTTGTGTTTTGCACACATTTGTAAATAACGCTCCATACGTGCAGATGAATGTTCTGCTCCTTGGTTTTCATACCCGTGAGGCAACAACATTACCAATCCGTTTTGGTTATTCCACTTGTCTTCTCCTGCAGAAATGTATTGGTCAATCATAATTTGTGCTCCGTTAGAGAAATCTCCAAACTGTGCTTCCCAAATTACTAAGGTTTTTGGCGATGCTAATGCATATCCATATTCAAACCCTAAAACACCATATTCTGAAAGATGTGAATTATAGATATAAAAGTTTCCTTTTTTATCTTTTATGTTGTCTAAAAGAATTACTTCTTCTTCTGAATCTTCTACTTTAACTACCGCATGACGGTGCGAAAATGTTCCTCTTTCAACGTCTTGCCCAGAAATACGCACGTCAAAACCTTCAGACATTAGAGAACCATAAGCTAATAATTCGCCCATTGCCCAATCTAAGGTATTGGTCTCCACCATATTTTTTCGATCGCCGATTAACTTCGTAATCTTGCTGATGAATTTTTTATCCGATGGAAGTTCGGTAATGGTTTTAGCGATCTCGGTAAGTTGTTTTTTATCGAATTTAGTATCGAATTTTTGAAGCATTACATCATCCGAAACTTGTTTATAACCTTCCCACTCATTTTCCATGAATGGAGTAATTATGGTTAAGTCTTTTTTACGAGAGGCTTCTAAATTTTCATCTAATTTTGCTTTGTAAGCTTCTTCTAATTCTTTTACAAACCCTGCAGAAATAACACTTTCTTGCATTAATTTTTCAGCATAAATATCTCTTGGATTTTTATGTTTTGAAATTAATTTATATAAAACAGGCTGTGTAAAACGAGGTTCGTCGCCTTCGTTATGACCATATTTTCTGTATCCTAATAAATCGATGAAAACATCAGTTCCAAATTCCATTCGGTAATCTAAAGCAAACAACATCGCATGAACTACTGCTTCTGCATCATCTGCATTTACGTGTAAAACTGGCGATAGCGTTACTTTAGCCACATCCGTACAATAGGTTGACGAACGTGCATCTAAATAATTGGTAGTAAATCCTACTTGGTTATTGATCACTAAGTGAATAGTTCCTCCTGTTTTGTAACCATCTAACTTAGCCATTTGAATAATTTCATACACAATACCTTGACCCGCTACTGCGGCATCACCGTGAACGGCAATAGGTATTACTTTTGAAAAATCATTTGGATAATTTCTATCTTGTTTTGCTCTAGTAATTCCTTCAATAACGGCTCCTACAGTTTCTAAGTGCGAAGGATTTGGCGCTAAATTTAAATTAATTTTCTTGCCTGAATCGGTTATTCTATCTGAGGTTAACCCTAGGTGATATTTAACGTCACCATCAAAGTTAGCGTCTTCGTCATAGTCTTTTCCGTCAAATTCAGAGAAGATATTTTGAGTATTTTTTCCAAAGATGTTTGCCAATACATTCAAACGACCTCTATGTGCCATTCCCATTACAAACTGCTCTACGCCTTTATCAGCAGCAGCTTCTACTAAAGCGTCTAATGCAGGAATTACCGCTTCACAACCTTCTAAAGAAAAACGTTTTTGACCCACATATTTAGTGTGTAAGAAGTTTTCAAAAGAAACAGCTTCGTTTAATTTTTTAAGAATATGCTTTTTCTTGTCAGATGAAAAATTAGGTAAATTATCGTTGATGTCTAAACGATTTTTAATCCATTCTAATTTGTGTGGTTCACGAATGTACATGTACTCCACACCAATAGATTGACAATAAACGTTTTCTAAATGTTTGATAATATCAGCCAAAGTACAAGGCTTCATATTCACCATTTTAGCCGCATCAAAAACCGTATTCAAATCGGTTTGAGATAAACCAAAATTTTCAAGTGCTAACGAAGGTCCGTGAACTCTTCTATCTCTTACTGGGTTTGTTTTGGTAAATAAATGTCCGCGTGTTCTATAACCTTCAATTAATTTTAGAACATTGAACTCTTTTTGCATTTTTTCAGAAATTTCGCCTGAATCACCCGAAGCAGCATAAGCCACTTGTTGTCCTATTTCATCAGAACCATAACCCGATTGAGCAAAATCAAATCCTTGAAAAAAACTTCTCCAGCTTGGCTCAACGCTGTCTGGATTTTGTAAATATTGTTCGTATAAATCGGCAAAAAAAGCCGTGTGTGCAGCGTTTAAAAAGGAAAACCTATCCATATTATGTTGTCTGAAAGACCTATTAATTAAAATATTATGCAAAAGTAAAACATTTTGTAATAAATCTTCAAGGAATTTAATACTTTTATAACATTAATTTTTCGAAAATCGATTCATGAAAAAGAATTCTGTAATTTATTTAACATTTTTAGTAGCTATTGTATTTTTATTTGGTAATAAATTTGAAATTTATGCACAAGAAACAAAAGAAATCAACACAAAAAGTGATTTTTTAAATCGTTTACAATTTGGTGGCGGATTAGGTTTAGGGATTGGCAATGGTTATGCCGATATTATGGTTGCTCCTAGTGCAATTTACAATTTTAATAGCTATGTATCAGCTGGTTTAGGTGTGCAATACAACTATGTAAAACAACGTGATTTATACAAAGCGAATATGTATGGTGGAAGTGTAATTGCCTTATTTAACCCACTGGAAGAATTACAAATTTCGACCGAATTAGAACAACTAAGAGTAAAAAGAACTTTTAATGATTCTTTTGGAAACAACTCTCAAGATTTTTGGAATACCGCTTTGTTTTTAGGTGCAGGATATCGCAATGAAAATATGACTGTAGGTGTACGTTATAATGTGTTACACAAAGACCGAGACAATATTTATGCAGAAGCTTTTATGCCGTTTGTTCGAATTTATTTCTAATATTTATTTCTGAACCACACTTTTTGCCTTTCGCGCTTTAAGACTAAAAATGCTACTTGTTCTGATAATTCTACTAAATCAGAACCATCTAATTTTTTAATTTGCTCTTCTGGAACATCAATGATGTAAAGTAAATTTAGGTATTCAGCAAATTTGTATTGAATCAATTTGTAGATTTTTTCTTGAACCAAATTCTTAAATTCAAAAGGGAAAATGCTTGTTGGCACATCTAACGATTCATTGGCTAAAGCAAAATCTTTATTTACTTGCTCAATCAATTTGAAGTACAAGTGTTCTTCTTCGGCTTGCGAAATTAACGACTCAATAGTTGCTGGTGGGTTATACATTTTTATGATTTATGAATGATGATTAACGATTTTTGATTGTTGAAGTATTTTTGATTCTAAAATCTGAAATCAGCAGTCTTCAATCTTCAATCTTATACGTTTCTTCCCATTAAATTTTCTCCAAAAGCTTTCAAAATTGCTTTCTTTTCATCTTCAATGTCCATCTTTTCTAGAGTTTCAAACGCTTTAAAAGTATAGTCTTGTATCGATTTTTTAGTAGCTTCGCTAGCTCCTGATTCATTAAAAATAGCTTTTACCGAAGCAATTTTATCTGTATTTTCTGCAGGTTGAATCGAAAACAAATGCAATAATTGTTGTTTGTTTTCTTCTGTTGCAAATTCCATCGCTTTCAAATACAAATAGGTTTTTTTGTTTTCAATAATATCACCTCCCACTTGTTTTCCAAAGGTTTCTGGGTTTCCAAAAGCATCTAAATAATCGTCTTGCAATTGAAATGCGATACCTAAATTTAAACCGAAATCATAAATTAAATTGGCATTTTCTTCTGAAGTTTCTGCAACTATTGCTCCCATTTTCATTGCAGCGCCAACCAAGACCGCCGTTTTATATTCAATCATTTTTAAATATTCGGGAATCGTAACATCATTACGCATTTCAAAATCCACATCATATTGTTGTCCTTCGCAAACTTCAATTGCTGTTTTACTGAATAATTTTGCTAATTTTTGAAAGGTGATTGGTTCATATTCCTCAAAAAATTGATAGGCCAAAATCAGCATTGCATCGCCCGATAAAATCCCGGTGTTCAAATCCCATTTTTCATGAACAGTTTGATTGCCTCTTCGCAACGGAGCATCGTCCATAATATCATCATGAATCAAAGAAAAATTATGAAACACTTCAACCGCAGTTGCTGCTGGAATGGCTTTTTCGCAATCCACATTAAAAACTTCGCTAGCCATTAAAGTTAAAACCGGACGCATTCTTTTTCCGCCTAACGATAAAATATATTGAATAGGTTCATATAAATTTTTAGGCTCTTTGTTAGCCACAATTTGCGAAAAATGATGACTCATTTTTTCTTGATAATAGGATACCGAATGCATTCTTTTGATTTTTTTGCTAAAATACTTCATTATTCTGAAATGAAACGAATTTATCAAGTGTTAAATTTTCGTAAAAACTTTGGAAACTATTTTTGTGTTTAAAGTTTCCGTCATACATTTGCATCGAAATTAAACTGAAAAATGAAAGACCAAATTCTAATTAAAGCAACTGATATGTTTTTAACACTCGGATTCAAGAGTGTTACCATGGATGATATTGCAACAGAAATGGGTATTTCAAAAAAAACCATTTATCAACATTACAGCAATAAAGACGAGTTAGTAGAAGCTTCTACTATGCATTTGTTTGAAACTATTTCGTGTGGAATTGACGCTATTTGTGCTTTAGGAAATAATCCTGTGGAAGAGTTGTTCTTAATTAAAGATTTTGTAATGAAAAATTTAAAGAACGAAAGTGCTTCACCCATCTATCAATTACAAAAATATTATCCAAAAATTCATAAATCATTAATGTTACGGCAATTTGATAAAATGGGCGATTGTGTAGTTGATAATTTACAAAAAGGAATAGAGCAAGGATTATTTAGAAAAGAAATCAACGCCCTATTAATTGCACGATTTTATTTTGCAGGAATGACCAGTTTAAAAGACACCGAAATTTTTAACCCAGAACAATTTCCTTCAAAAGAAATTCAAATTGCTTATTTAGAATATCACTTGCGAGGAATTTGCACACAAAAAGGCATACAAAAACTAGAACAACTACTATAATTAATTTGAAATATGAAACAAAAACTAACATTACTTTGCTTTATCATTACCTCTACGCTGTTTGCACAAGAAGCAAAGAAGTCCTATTCTTTTTCGCTCGAACAAGCCATAGAGCATGCGGTAAAAAACAACTACTCTATGATTAATGCTAATAGAGATGTTGAAGCTGCAAAAAAGAAAAAATGGGAAACCACTACCATGGGATTACCACAATTAAATGGTTCTGTTAATTATCAAAATACCTTTGAATTTACCAAGCAAGGAGCTGCAGCTAATGCATTTAATCCAGCGGCAAATCCAAATGATATTGTTTTATTGGCCTTTGGAACAAAACATGTGGCAATTGGTAATTTAACGTTAAGCCAATTAATATTTGATGGTTCGTATTTAGTAGGATTGCAATCGGCAAAAACGTATTTGCAAATTTCTGAAAATGCAAAAATTAAGACGGCTCAAGAAATTAGAGAAATAGTAATCAATTCATATGGCAATGTTTTACTGGCAGATGAAAGCATCAAAATTCTAGAAAACAACAAAAAAATTCTAGAAAAAACATTTGCTGATACTAAAGAGATTTTTAAAAACGGATTGATAGAAGAAGAAAATGTAGAGCAACTTCAAATAACCTTAGCAAGTTTAACCAGTTCGTTAGAAAATGTAAAACGCCAAAAAAGAATAGCATTAGATATGCTAAAACTACTTTTAGGAATTGAAATTGAAGAAGAACTTATTATTACCGATCAATTAAGTGTATTGACACAAAACAACATTGATTTGGTTCTACTGAAAAAAGAATTTGATGCAAAAAACACCATTGATTATCAAATTGGAAAAAACCTAGAAAAGAGTAAGGAGTTAATGCTTAAATTAGAAAAAAGTAAAGCATTACCCTCATTAGCTGCACAATTGAATTTTGGATATAATTCCTTTGCAAATCAATTTGATTTTTTAAATTCCACTCAAAAATGGAATAACTTTTCTAATGTGGGTGTTGGTTTAAATGTTCCTATATTTAGTAGTTTAGGAAGAAGTGCTAGAACACAACAAGCTAAAATTGCATTGGAACAAGCTAAAACAGATGTGACAGAAACCGAACAAAAACTAAAATTACAATTTGAAAAAGCTAAAAGCGATTATGAGTTTAGCATAGAACAATTAGCAACTTCAAAAAGTAATTTAAACTTAGCGGAACGCATTGAAAATAAAAACCAAATTAAATTTAAAGAAGGATTATCAAGCAGTTTTGATTTAACCGATGCACAGCGCCAACTTTACAGTGCACAACAAACCTACTTACAAGCAATGCTAGATGTTATCAATAAAAAAGCAACTTTAGAAAAACTATTAAACTAATTTACCTATGAAAAAAATAATTTTATTCACCACGATTTCATTAACTCTTTTGTCGTGTTCAAAAAACGAAAAAGACGCCACTATTGAACAATTAATTTCCGATAAAAATGTAGCGGCACTGCAAGCTAAGAAAGCAACCATTCAAGCAGAATTAACTAAAATTGATGATGCGTTAGCTGTATTAGATGTAAAAAAAGAGGAAGCATTAGTTTCGGTAGTAACAATTAAAGATACTGTTTTTAATCACTATTTAGAAGTGCAAGGAAATGTAAATACCAAAGAAAACATCTTAGTTCAACCAGAATTCAGCGGAACATTAACCACTTTAAATGTAAAAGCAGGACAACGTGTTGCAAAAGGGCAAATTCTTGGTAAAGTTGATGATGCCGGAATGAGTCAGCAATTAGCCAGTATTGAAAATCAATATGCGTTAGCTAAAACCACTTTTGAGCGTCAAAAAAATCTTTGGGACAAAAAAATTGGTTCTGAAATTCAGTTTTTACAAGCGCAAGCTCAAATGATTTCTGCACAAAAATCAGTAGCCCAAATGCGAGCTCAAGTAGCAAAAACCGTAATTCGTGCACCATTTTCTGGAACTATCGATGAGGTTTTCGTAGAAAGAGGACAAGTAGTGGCTCCTGGCCCACAAGGATTAATGCGTATTGTAAATTTATCTAATATGTATGTGTCTACCACTGTACCAGAAACGTATATTGGTAAATTGAAACCAGGAACCGAAGTTGATGTATTTTTAACATCATTAGGAAAAACCTATAAAGGTAAAGTACGTCAAGTTGCAAATTTTATCAATCCAAGCAACAGAAGTTTCGGTATAGAAGTAAGCGTTCCTAATCCAGATAATTTATTACGTCCAAATCAGGTTGCTAAACTAAAAATTATTGATTACACCATTAACAATGCAATTGTAGTACCAACAAACGTAGTGCAAGAAGATGGAGAACATAATAAATTTGTTTTTATTGCAACTAATGTAAATGGAAAATCAGGTGTAGCCAAAAAAGTACTTGTAAAAGTGGGTAAATCTTCTAACAATGTTACTGAAATTTTAAGCGGCTTAGCTGCAAATGATGTAATTATTACCGAAGGTGTAAATAACATCGCTGAAGGAATGAAGCTTAATTTCTAAAATATAATTGTTTCAAGTTTAAGGTTTAAAGTTGTTCTCAAAACGCTTAAACCTGAAACTTGAAACCTGAAACTAAAAATATGTCACATAAAAACAAAGAATTCGGAATATCGAGTTGGGCTGTAGACAATCGAGTTACAGTATATATCTTAACATTGCTTATTGTTATTACAGGTGTCATCGCCTATGTAACAATGCCTCGTGAAGATTTCCCAGAAATTATCGAAAATAAAGTATACATTTCTTCTGTTTTTCCTGGAAATTCAGCTGAAGATGTGGAGAAATTAATAATTAAACCACTTGAAAAAGAAGTTAAAAATATTTCGGGAGTAGAGAAAATTACGTCGAATTCGTTTCAAGATTACGGAATGATTATTGTCGAATTTGCAGATAATGTTACCATTGAAGATGCAAAAACCAAAATTAAAGACAAAGTTGACGTTATCAAAGCAGATACCGATTGGCCTAACTTGGACAACGGAAG
>CAISYO010000309.1 GCA_903889745.1 uncultured Bacteroidota bacterium
GTCTTGATATTGAAATGCATAAGAGAGTTCAGCTAAATAACTTTGTGATTGAAGACTTGATTTACCACTGCCTGCTTCTGAAGTATCAAATACGGTTCTAGTTTGTGTCACATCTTTATCTTGATAAGTATTAGCTAACCTTACTTGGTAACCTAAACCACTTTGTTCTTTATTCCATACTGCATAGAGACCCATTAAAGGTGTGTTGTTACTAATATTAATGCCAGTAGGATTGCTGATATTGATGTTCTGGTCTAAATAACCACCCATACGAATATTAGGATTTACCTTGTAACCTAATGTCACAACCGCTGCTGAATTATTAATGTTTGGATTATCTATCGTGGTGTATCTGCCACCTGCTGAAATACACATTCCTTTTACATCAAAGACATTACAGTCGTAATTCAATGCAAAGTTAGCTGCCACTGTTTGCGTATTAAATGCAGAACGCAATTGGCTTGCTTGATAACGCATGGAGGATTGGGTGTCGAAGGAGGAGGGGCCTGAAAAAAATACAAAATTATCAATAAATATCCAATCACCCCACGAGCAGTGAGAGTTGCATAAATCACTATCAATCAAGGTTGCATAGCTAATATTACTATTAGCAAAACGTAATCCAAAATAATCTCCCGCATTTGAGGTTCGGATTGCAGGGATATTAACTGAACCAAGCAATTGGTTTGCGTTATTGTATGCTCTCAAAACCCAAATACTATCTGATGCGCCGAAATTAAATGCAAAACCTTCGGTTGGGGTGGCAAAATTAAATCTAATTGATTTAGCGAAACTTGAAGCATCACCAAAAGTATTGTTGTCTAAACACCTAACCCCCATGCAATTATAGCCTACATATGTGTTACCACTTGCGGTAGCGTACCGATTGTCAGTCCTTAAATTTTGGTCAACACCTAGAAAAGTGACTGAATTTAAGGTTAGGGATGAAAAGGATGCATTTGCCTGACTCTCAAAATCTATGACTGTTGTTCCGCTGCCGATATTGGGAGCATTCGAACCTGATACGCCAGAGATGGTATCGGCAAACAAAAAACTGCTAAATGAGAAAACAAAGCAAACCAAGAATAAAAAAAGCTTCTTAAATTTATGAATTAAAGAGATTTTTTGGGGTGCTTGATAAAAAATTGGAAAATTCATTCGGGAAACTATAAATAATTAAAAGAACTTTAAATGATTATCCAAAACCCGTCCATTACTTTAAGACAGAAAACTTTGAAAAAATCCCCCCCCTTTAACCATCCTTCGGACTTACAAAACCCCAACCCCTATCTCTGCTACAATACCTTCAAGGAACCTGCGTTTTATTCCCCAATTTCCCCAAACGATATGGGGGCAATTCTGGGGGCAAGTAACATAAAATACATAATGTAATTTGCTGATTAAATTCGGGAAAACATAACAATCCCATTTTGTGCAGCTCCACCAAATAGATTTGTTATGGTTTAAGTAATATATTCATAAAAGCTTTTTCTTAACAACCGCATTTAATTTTCGCTGAATTCTTTCATTAAATTGAATAATCCTTGAGAGTAAGGATAAGAAAATAAAACTGTCGTTTTTTAAATTATGTATACACAAGAGTGAATAACCATAATTCGTCAAATTGCTAAAATAAATATCTTTATCAAGATTTTTTTTATTTTTATCTAGTTTATGCGTATGTTTTGCAATTATAGGTTGGTCGCTACATGAGATAGATTGAATATTTTTTTCAAGAAAATTTCTTTCAGGTGATCCATGAAGCATGTCATGTATGAAGACTTTTTTTACGTTTTTAAATTTTAAAATATCTAGCGCAAGTCTTATGGCTTTGTATTCCTTTGGACCGTCAATTAATACGATATCTGAGGTACCATTTTCAAGTATTTCTGGCAATAATTTTGTTGCATCTCCAAATAAAAGCTTTATATTTTTTTGATTTTTTAATCTCTGAGCTGCAATTTTTACATCTTCAGAATTTTGA
>CAISYO010000310.1 GCA_903889745.1 uncultured Bacteroidota bacterium
ATGAAAATTGGTTTGATGTTCTTGAATCTGAAATAACAATTGTAAAAGACCAACCCGTTTTTGATGGGCAATATTCTAACAATTGTTACATTTCTAGAATTTCAGAAGCCTATGATCACTATAAAAAAGAGAGCAACCAGCAATCTACTGTTTTTAATAATTGGGATTTTATTTTCATGCACCTTCCCTATTGTTTTCAAGGAAGACGAACATTTATTGAACTATTTGCAAATGAAAATCAACATTTAGTTGCCGTTCAAGAAGGTGAAACTAATAAAGATAAAATAAAGGCATTATCAAAATCCAAAGAGTACATCAATTTAGTTAACGATAAAATTTATCCCACTGAAATTGCTTCGGGAGAAGTTGGGAATATATATACTGGCTCTATTTTCTTAGGAATGCTTTCAGCTTTATTCTATGCCGCTAAAGAAAACAAAAAGTTAAGGACTGAAAAAGTAGGCTTTATTGCATATGGTAGTGGTTCAAAATCAAAAGTATTTGAAGGGAAAATTCAATCACTTTGGAAAGAACAAATTCTTAAAACCAATCTTTTTGAAATGTTAGAATCTCGAACCTCAATTGATTTTGAAACCTATGAAAAATTACACAAAAAAGAATTAAAAACATCAATTTTACAAGCAAAAAATGAATTTATATTAGATAAAATTGAAACCGAAAATCCGGTATTAAAAGGAGCGCGTTTTTATACATTTATCGAATAATTATTTTCCAAATAAAAATTGAAACGGAATGTGTAGTCTTTTTTGCCAAGATAGTTCTGAATGATTTTCACCTTCAAATTTTTGAGTCATCCAATGGTTTGAGTCATATCCTTTATGTTTCATAATCAAATCTACCTCATTTTGAAGCGGTTCATACAATGCGTCTAAGGTAGCTGTTCCAAAATCAAAATAAAGTTTGTGATCTTTTGGATTGGGTAAATTCTGTTTTAAATATTGATAAAAAGCATTCGGTATCGGATTATTTTCTACATGAAAAATACCTGGCCAATGGGTTGATAAACAAGCTGCGCCACCAAAAACCTCAGGATATTCGCAAATAGCATACATCGAAATTAATCCGCCCATACTGCTCCCAGCAATAAAAGTATGTTCATAATCTGTATAAACAGCATATTTTTGATCTATTATTGGCTTTAATTCTTGTACAATAAATTTCAAATAATTATCAGAACTAACCTTTCCATTAAACAGTTTTACACCTTCTGATCGATTTAAATTATAAATAGAATCTTGTTGTTTTATAGAAAGCGTTTCAAATGGTTTCTGCGGAAAATAATCAAAATGACGGGTACTTCCGCCGTTCCAAATTCCAACAATAATAACGGGTTTTGTTTGTGCTGCTGCGATAAGTTTGTCCATAACTTCATCTACTTCCCAGGCTTGCTTATTCCAAGTTTGTGCTGCATCATATAACATTTGACCATCATGCATATATAAAACATCAAATTTTTGAATAGTAGAATAATTGGGCGGTAACCAAACATCAATATTTCGTTCTGTTACAAATTTTGATTTAAAATTCTCAATTCGTTCAATTGTACCTGATGTCACTTTTGGTATTTCTTGTGAAAAACACCAATTTACTAGTAAAATAAAAATGAAAAAAGACCTCATAACTTTTGTTTTTTTAACCCAACCACCCTTCTCTATCTAAACTACGATATTGAATAGCTTCTGCAATATGATGGGATTGAATAGAATTTGACGCTTCCAAATCGGCTATTGTTCGAGCAACTTTCAAAATGCGATCATAGGCTCTAGCCGATAAATTTAATCGTTCCATTGCTGTTTTTAATAATTGCAACGAAACCTCGTCTAAAGTACAAAATTCTCTAATTAATTTGCTACTCATTTGTGCATTATAATGAATATGCTCAAAATTTTCGAATCGAGTTGACTGAATTGCTCTTGCAGTACTTACTCTTTTTCGAATTTCTGCACTGCTTTCGGCTTTGCGTGTTTCTGTTAATTTTTCGAACGGAACAGGTGTAACTTCAATATGAATATCAATTCGATCTAATAAAGGCCCAGAAATTTTACTCAAATAGCGTTGCATTTCCATAGGAGATGAACTCATCGGCGCATTTGGATCATTAAAATAGCCGCCAGGGCTTGGGTTCATACTGGCAACCAACATAAATGAAGACGGATAAGTAATCGTAAATTTAGCACGAGAAATGGTCACTTCTCGATCTTCTAATGGCTGACGCATGACTTCTAAAACTTCACGCTTAAATTCGGGCAATTCATCTAAAAACAAAACACCATTATGTGCTAAAGAAATTTCTCCCGGTTGCGGATAACTCCCGCCTCCAACTAAACTAACACTTGAAGCCGTATGATGCGGGCTTCTAAAAGGGCGTTGCGCCATTAATCCAACTTCTTTTGTTTTACCTGCTACCGAATGAATTTTAGTAGTTTCCAATGCTTCGCGCATGGTCATGGGAGGTAAAATACTAGGTAATCGTTTGGCTAACATGGTTTTACCCGAACCTGGCGGACCAATCAAAATAATGTTATGTCCGCCTGCCGCAGCAATTTCCATACAACGTTTAATGCCTTCCTGTCCCTTCACATCCGAAAAATCGTGTTCAGGAAAATCTAATGTTTTATTGAACTCTTCAGTTGTATCAATTTTCGTTGGAAACAATGCCGATTTTCCTTCAAAAAAATGAATAACTTCTAACACATTTTCAACACCATACACATCGATTCCGTCAACAATAGCAGCTTCTTTTACGTTTTGAAACGGCAAAATCAATCCTTTAAAACCTTCTTCTTTTGCTTTGATAGCAATAGATAAAGCTCCTTTGATAGGTTGCAAACCACCATCGAGTGATAATTCACCCATAATGACGTAATTGTGGATATCTTCTGATTTAATTTGGGAAGAAGCCGCTAAAATTCCAACCGCTAACGTCAGATCATAAGCAGAACCTTCTTTTCGTAAATCGGCCGGAGCCATGTTGATGGTGATTTTCTTTCCGGGCAATTGATACCCGTTATTTTTTAATGCGGCAGCAATACGATAACTACTTTCTTTTATCGCAGAATCGGGTAAACCTACCAAGTGGTAACCAATTCCTTTGTCGATATTTACTTCTACAGTAATGGTGGTGGCTTCTACGCCAAAGACGGCGCTTCCATAAACTTTTACTAACATGGCTTATACTATTTAAATGGCTTATATAGATGCAAATATAGAAAAGTTTTTGAAATAAAAAATCCCGATTACTCGGGATTTAATTTATTTTTTGAATTTTGCAATGCCTTCATCTAACCATTTTTTGTATTCAGTTGCATCGGGTGTGTAGCCTATAGGTTTAGAAATATCTTCACCATCTGAATTCAAAATTACATAATAAGGTTGGGCATTGTTTTTATATCGTGTAATTTGATAATCGCTCCATTTATTTCCAATAGTTACGATTTCTTTTCCTGTTTCTTTCGATACATATTGAGCTTCTTTTGGTAACTCACGTTTATCATCGACATACAATGAAATTAAAACTACTTTATCTTTTAATAGAGATAAAATTTCTGGTTTCGACCAAACAAAATCTTCCATTTTTCGACAATTCACACAAGCATGACCTGTAAAATCTAATAAAATAGGTTTTCCTACTTTTTTGGCATACGCTACTCCATCTTCATAATCATGAAAAGCAATAATTCCGTGTGGTCCAGAATGCGCATGTTCAGGCAAATCAATAGCTGTAGTAGTATTTGATGAAGAAGTTCCAATACCATTTGGACTTTCGCTATAAGTCATTGGTGGTGGAAATCCTGAAATAATTTTTAAAGGTGCACCCCAAAGTCCAGGGATTAAATAAATCGTAAATAGGGTTACAAAAATTGCCATGAATAATCGGCCAATTGACAAATGCGACATTGGACTATCGTGAGGTAATGTAAGTTTTCCAAACAGATATAATGCCCAAGTTCCAAAAATTGCAATCCAAATTCCTAAGAATACTTCACGCTCTAATAAGTGTGCCTGAACAACTAAATCGGCATTTGATAAAAATTTAAAAGCTAAAGCCAATTCTAAGAAACCTAATGAAACTTTAACCGTATTTAACCATCCACCTGATTTTGGTAACGTGTTCATCCAACCTGGAAACATTGCAAATAACATAAATGGTAAGGCTAATGCCGATGAAAAACCAAGCATTCCTACAATAGGTGCTAATCCTCCTTTTGAAGCTGCTTCCACTAATAATGTGCCTACAATTGGACCCGTACAAGAAAACGAAACTATAGCTAATGCTAATGCCATGAATAAAATACCTATAAATCCACCACGATCGGCTTGTTGATCTACTTTGTTGGCCCAAGAATTAGGTAATACAATTTCAAAAGCACCTAAAAAAGAAGCCGCAAAGAATACTAAAAGTCCGAAGAAAATTAAATTAAACCACACATTTGTAGATAACGCATTTAATGAATCGGCGCCAAATATTCCGGTTACCAATGAACCTAAAATAACATAAATTAATATGATTGAAACCCCGTATAAAATTGCATTTTTCTTTCCTTCTGCCTTTGTTTTACTTTGTTTGGTAAAAAAACTAACGGTCATTGGAATCATTGGAAATACGCATGGTGTTAGCAAAGCAGCAAAACCGCCAATAAACGCCAAAAAGAAAATTGACCATAGCCCTTTTTTCTCTTCAACTGGTGCTTCATTACTTTTTTGAGCTTTATTTTCAGATGCATTCGACGATTGAACAGCGCTTAAAGAATCAACTTTTTGAGTAGTTGAATCAGATGCAATTGCAGCAGTTGAAACAGCTTTATCATCCGTTATTTTGATTTCAGGTAATTGAAAAGTAAATGTGTTGTCTTGCTGAATACATTGCTCTTTACAGGCTTGGTATTCAACATATACTTTAACTTCTTTCAATTTGGTATTTGTAACTTTAATTACTTGTTTAAATTGAGCCGTTTTAGCAAAATAATATTCATCCACTTCAAAAATATCATTGAATACTTTCTTGTACGCACTCTCTTTTGTTTTGCCTACTAAAGTATAATTTCCTTTGGCATTTTTAAAATCAAAAACCGTTGGAAGTGCACCGCCATCTGGAGTATATTGCGAATACATGTGCCACTCGTTCTCGATGGTAGCTTCCATAACCAATTCAAATTCGGAATCGGATTTTTGAACTACTTTACTTTTCCATTTTACAGGATTTAAGATTTGACCTTGAACAAAAAAGGTTATTAATAATAAAATGTAGGTGAATTTTTTCATTAGTTTAGTTCAATTTTTATATAATTTTTTGTTGTTTCGTTTGCGATGAATCGGTTGTCTGCGCGCTTACCAATAATCCAAATAATTTGGTCTTCAGCACATAATAACCATTGATTTTCTTTATCTAAAAGTGAATATTTTTCATCTTTAAAATACTTACTCAATTTCTTTTTTCCGTTCATTCCAGCGGGATAAAAATAATCGCCTTCTTGCCATTTTCTAATCGTGAGCGGAAATTTTAATGCCTCTTCATTTACAAATATACAATTTGAATTGGTTTCAGTTATGTAACTAACGTTACAGAATGAAATATTTAAGGGAATATTAACTTTAGAAGTTATCGATTCAATTATGTAAACTTCTTCTTTATTGTTGTGTTTTCTTTCGGAAAGGATTAATCTCTCTCGGTCTTTCAACAAAACATGGGTTTCAGAAAAAACTTGCTTTCCAGATTGCGCCTCGACCAAATCATAAATATCATTCCAAGCTGAAAAGCCATATTTATTCAGCCATTGGTACAAATAGGCTTGATAATTTTGGAATTTTAGTAACTGAGTCAAATTGATTTCGAGTTGATTTTCTTTCTCTTCAACTACTTTTTCATAAACTAATCGAGTAGCATCATCAACTAAACTTTCTGCTTGTTGTAAATGTTGCACTGTATTTTGAAACGAATCTAAAAATCCTGCATTCATTTCCTTCAATAAAGGAACAATGGAATGTCTAATTTTATTTCGAAGATATTTATCGGAAGCGTTACTCGAATCTTCTCGCCATTGAATTTGATTTTCTACTGCAAAATGTTCAATTTCCAATCTAGAAAAAGGCAACAACGGACGAACAATATATCCATTTTGAGCCGGAATTCCCGTTAAACCTTCTAAACCTGTTCCTCTGGAAAAATTAATTAAAACTGTTTCCAGTGAATCATCTAAATGGTGTGCCGTTAAAACATAATCAAATCCAATTGAAATAATTTCTTGAAACCATTGATACCGAAGATTTCTAGCGGTAATTTGAATTGATTCTTTATTATTGGTTACTATTGTATTTGTTTCAAAATATTTAGTTTGGAATGGAATATTTTTTGAACTACAAAATGATTCTATAAATTGGGTTTCTGCATCACTTTCCGCACCTCTTAACATGAAATTACAATGCAAAACATCAAAATTCAAGTGGAGTTGGACACACAAATGAACTAAAACCATACTATCAATTCCGCCACTAACGGCAATGTAAAAGGGTTCGTTTAAAAGAAACGGAAAATTAGTCTTAATATGTTGTACAAATTGTTCTCTCATACTCTTAAGATAAAACCTCAAACATGGCTTTTGCCTTTAATAAACACTCTTCGTACTCATTTTCAGGAATAGCTTTTGACGTTACAGCGCTTCCAACTGAAAACGAAAGATATTCATTTTTAGCGTTATATAAAATACTTCTAATTACGACATTAAAATCAAAATCGCCATTCGGAGTAAAATAACCCACTGCTCCACTATATAATCCGCGTTTCGTTTCTTCTAATGTTTCAATGATTTGCATAGCTGAAATTTTAGGCGCACCGGTCATACTTCCCATTGGAAAAGTCGTTCGGATGATTTCAACAGGTGAAGTCGTATTTTCTACTTCGGAAACAATTGTAGAAATCATTTGATGTACTTGCTTAAACGTATATACTTCGCACAATTCTTCTACTTGAACACTTCCTTTTGTAGCGGTGTGCGATAAATCGTTTCGAACTAAATCAACAATCATGATGTTTTCCGAACGTTCTTTTTCGTTTTGAGCCAAATCAGATTTTAATTGCTCATCTAAAATAGGATTATCATTTCGCTTGGATGTCCCTTTAATGGGTTGGGAAATAACTTTTGTACCCTCTTTTCGCAAATAACGTTCAGGCGAAGCAGAAAGTAAATAATGCTCCTGATTCTTGAAAAACACGGCAAAAGGTGGTTCAGAAATAGTATTTAATTTATGATAAATTTCTAAAGGATCAATTTTAGCATTTTCGGCATAGAATTCCATACAAAAATTAGCTTCATAGATATCGCCACGCTGAATATGTTCGAGCATTTTGGAAACTTTTAAAAGATAGTTTTCTTTTGAGATTCGTTGGTTTATGGTTATGGGTGATGGGTAATGGGTGATGGGTGTTGTTGAAAGAATTTCTTCGAAATCAGCTTCCATCTCGTCATCGCACATTCGTAAATACTGCATTTCAACTTGATTCCCTTTGATTAAAAACAACTTTTTAGGTTGGAAGAAAAAGACATCAGGAAATGCTAATCCGTCGAAATTATTAGATTGTAACTCTTCGGTATCATTTTTTACGTCGTAAGACAAATAGCCAAATAGCCAATCTTTCGTTTGACTTTGGTACTGATACAAATCTTGAAATGCATTTTCATAATCGGTTTTAATTGAGGTAAAAGCATCAACGGCTACAACCGCGTCATAACTCGAATACTTTTGATGATAGGCATTTGAATCTAAAAGAACAACCTCCCGAAATTGGTTAGCCCAATGCAGTAATTGCGTTTTAAAATTTGGAAAGGATGAAATATCTTTTGTACTAGTTGTTCTCAATCTGCCTTTATTAGAACCTCAAAAATACAATTTTCAAAACAAATATTTCTTATATTTGATAGATTAACCAATAAAACAAACAAATTATGAGAATTGCAATTTTAATTATTCGTATTTTATTAGGAGCATTTATGGTATTTGCTTCTGTAACATATTTCTTTGAATTAATTGAAGCTGAAGCGCCTACAGGAAATCTTTTGACTTTTATGACTGGTGTCATGGCTTCAAAGTACTTGTTACCCTTAGCAAAAGCAGTTGAATTAATTGCTGGAATAAGTTTATTGAGTGGTAAATTTATGAAAGTAACTTTATTAGCCTTATTGCCTATTTCAATCAATATTTTTCTAATTCATACGGTTACTCAAGTTTCAGAAGTACCTGTAGCTGTTTTTGTATTGGGTGCTAATTTATTCTTAATATATGCACACTGGGATTCTTATAAAGGATTATTTAAAGATTAAGAATTATCTCTGCAACAAAAAATCCCAAATTTCAGAAATGGAATTTGGGATTTACTTTATATTAAATTCAATTACACGTGTAATGCTCTATTTTCAGTGGCCGCTAAAGCAGCTTCTTTGATGGCTTCGGCAAACGTTGGGTGTGCGTGAGACATTCTTGAAATATCTTCTGCACTGGCTCTAAATTCCATTGCGGTAACCGCTTCGGCAATTAAATCGGCACATCTTGCTCCAATCATATGAACGCCTAACACTTCATCCGTTTTGGCATCGGCTAAGATTTTTACAAATCCATCGGTGTCGCCACCTGCTCTAGCTCTTCCTAAAGCTTTGAATGGAAAACTTCCCGACTTAAATTCGATACCTTCGGCTTTCAATTGCTCTTCTGTTTTACCCACAGCAGCCACTTCTGGCCAAGTGTACACAACACCCGGAATTAAATTATAATCGATGTGTGGTTTTTGTCCTGCAATAATTTCGGCAACTAAAACACCTTCTTCTTCTGCTTTGTGTGCTAACATCGCTCCACGAACGACATCACCAATTGCATAAATGTTAGCAGCCGAAGTTTGTAAATGATTGTTTACTTCAATTTGACCTCTTTCGGTAACTTTTACACCTGCTATTTCTGCGTTTAAACCATCGGTATACGGACGACGCCCTACAGAAACTAATGCATAATCGCCTTCTAACGAAATTATTTCACCTTTTACATTTTCTGCTTTTACGGTAACTACATCTCCTGCTCTCTCAACTGATTGCACTTTGTGAGATGTATAGAATTTCATGCCTTGTTTTTTCAAGACTTTAGTCAATTCTTTAGATAGCGATGCATCCATTCCTGGAATGATTCGATCCATAAATTCTACCACAGAAACTTGTGCTCCTAAACGTAAATATACCTGACCTAATTCGATTCCGATAACCCCACCACCAATGATGACTAAGTGTTTTGGAACTTCTTTCAGTTTTAACGCTTCAGTAGAAGTGATGATTCTATCTTTATCTAATTTGATAAATGGTAAGCTAGATGGTTTAGAACCGGTAGCAATAATGATATTTTTTGATTCGATGATTTCTGATGAACCATCTGCTTTTGTAACTTTTACAGAAGTAGCACTTTCAAACGAACCTACTCCGTTAAAAACCGTGATGTTGTTTTTATCCATTAAGAATTTAACCCCACCCGAAGTTTGATCTACAACTGCTTGTTTACGAGCAATCATTTTCTCTAAATTCACTTTTACTTCTCCCGAAACTTCAATTCCGTGATCGGCAAAGTGTTGTAATTCTTCATAATGATGCGAAGAAGCTAACAATGCTTTTGAAGGAATACATCCCACGTTTAAACACGTTCCGCCAAGCGTTGCATATTTTTCAATGATTGCAGTTTTAAATCCTAATTGGGCACAGCGAATTGCTGAAACATATCCTCCAGGTCCAGAACCTATAATGGTGACATCAAATTGACTCATGATATTATATAAAGTTTGTTGTTTAACTTAAATTCGGATACAAAAGTAACGCTTTTTGAATTAATTATTTACAGATAAATTGGTAAATTATTATAGCTGATTTTACAACACAAACGCCGTTGAATTTTTTACTTCACCAATCATAAATGAACTATGAGTACTTCCTATGTGCTGTAAACCAGTAAGTTTGGTTACCATAAATTCGCGATACGCATCCATGTCTTTTACACTTACCTTTAAAATATAATCATAATCGCCACTCACATGAAAACATTCTGTAACTTCATCTAATCGAATTACTTCATTCTCAAAAGTATGTATTACATCTTTTGTATGCTGAATTAATTTTAAATGGCAAAAAACCACAAAAGCCTTTTCGATTTTATTCCTGTTTAAAAGTGCTACATAATTTCGGATAACACCTTCGCGTTCCAATTTTTTTATTCGTTCGTAAACCGCTGTTACCGAAAGATTTAAAATCATAGATAATTCTTTCGTTGTTTTTTTGGTGTCTTCTTGAAGTAATCCTAATAGTTTTTTGTCAATTGCATCCATAGGGAAAATTTTAAGGTTAAAAATATTGTTTTTGGTTTAAATATTGGGATATTATAGTGTTATAAACTGCAAAAATTAATATTTAATGAATAAAAAACTAATTTTAATCAAATCTATTGAAAATTTAATTATGTTTTCAGAAATTTGAAATCTATTCAAAATCTAAACTACAAAGTTATGGAAAAATTCAATCCCGCGGACAGAATTCAAGATTTACAATATTTTGGTGAATTTGGAGGTGTAAATCCTTCTATATCAGATAGTTCAACTTATACTTTTCTTTCAGCCAAAACGATGTTTGATACATTTGAAGGAAATGCAGAGGGCTGTTATCTGTATTCCAGACATTCATCGCCGAGTAATTTATACTTAGACAAGGCATTAGCTGCAATGGAAGGCACCGAATCAGCAAATGTAGCTGCCTCAGGAATGGGCGCCATTACGCCTACTTTATTGCAATTATGCGGTAATGGTGATCATATTGTTTCAAGTCGCACCATTTATGGCGGAACGTATGCTTTTTTAAAGAATTTTGTACCTCGAATGGGCATCAAAACTACATTTGTTGACATTACAAAATTAGACCTTGTAGAAGCTGCAATTACACCCAATTCAAAAGTATTATATTGTGAAACCGTAAGTAATCCGTTGTTAGAAGTTGCTGATATTGCTTCTTTGGCAAAGATTGCTAAAAAACATAATTTAAAATTAGTGGTTGACAATACCTTTTCGCCTTTATCAGTGGCGCCTGCAAAATTAGGTGCAGATATTGTGATTCATTCGTTAACTAAATACATCAACGGTAGTAGTGATACTGTAGGAGGTGTGGTTTGTGCGTCACAAGACTTCATCAACAGTTTAAAAAATGTGAATGATGGCGCAAGTATGTTATTAGGTCCAACGATGGATAGTTTACGTTCGGCTTCGGTAATGAAAAACATGAGAACATTGCACATTAGAATGAAACAACACAGCTATAACGCAATGTATTTGGCTAACAAATTTGAAACAGATGGCATTAAAACAGTGTATCCCGGATTAGCGAGTCACCCAAGTCACACAATTTATAAATCGATGATTAACCCAGAATATGGTTTTGGAGGCATGATGACTATTGATGTTGGTACTTTAGATAAAGCCAATGCCTTGATGGAATTGATGCAAGAACGAAATTTAGGCTATCTAGCGGTTAGTTTAGGATTTTACAAAACCTTATTTAGCGCGCCTGGAACATCTACTTCTTCTGAAATTCCTTTAGAAGAACAAGCCGAAATGGGTTTAACCGATGGTTTGATTCGTTTTTCAATAGGACTTGATAATGATATTGAACGCACCTATCAAATGATGCGCGAATGCATGAAAGAATTAGGCATATTATAAATTCATCCAATTAAAAGTACTATAATCCGATTTAGCGATAAATCGGATTTTTTATTCTCATGATCTTTGCTGTAAAATTTGATTTTTCTATCTTGCAAGCTGAAACAAAATCAAATGAATACAAAAATCAATAAAAACAAAGAATTAAAACTTTGGGAAGCATTAATTCCGGTAATTGCATTAGTAGTAATGTTAGCCTTCAATGTGTATGTATACGGTGATAGTTCCCTTGGTGGAAGCAACCAATTTGTACTTCTTCTAGGCGGAGCAGTTGCCGCTATTATGGGATATTTTAATAATGTTTCATTTCATAAAATGTTGGAGGAAGTAGCTAATAATATTCAATCTACAGCAAGTGCTATTTTAATTTTATTGATGGTAGGCGCACTTGCCGGCACTTGGATGGTTAGCGGCATTATTCCGTCGATGATTTATTATGGATTACAACTACTAAGTCCAGCGATATTCTTACCTGCAACACTTATAATCTGTTCGGTAATTTCAATTGCTACTGGAAGTTCTTGGACAACATCGGCAACTGTAGGTATTGCTTTAATTGGTATTGGAGGTGCACTTGGATTTGATTTAGGAATGGTTGCTGGGGCTGTAATTTCGGGTGCTTATTTCGGAGATAAATTATCCCCAATGTCTGATACTACCAACCTTGCTCCTGCCATGGCTGGAACCGATTTGTTTACTCATATTAAATACATGACTTTAACAACAATTCCAACTTATATTATTACCTTAATATTGTTTATTGTATTAGGATTAACAGTTGAAGTGCACGGCGAAGCCAATACAAACGATTTATTAAATGCGATAACTACGAGTTTTTCAGTATCGCCTTGGCTTTTTTTAGTACCGGTTATCGTTATTGGATTAATCGTTAAAAAGACAGAACCTTTAATAGCTCTATTGGTTGGAACTTTATTAGCAGGCATTTTTGCTGTTATTTTCCAACCTCAAATCATTAATCAAATTGCAGGTGTAGAAACAATGGATTTTAAATCGGCCTATAAAGGTGTAATGGATGCAATTACATCAAAAGTAGTTGTTCCTACCGAAAATAAAACATTAGCAGATTTATTTACGTCTGGCGGCATGGCAAAAATGTTACCCACCATTTGGTTAATTCTTTGTGCAATGGTGTTTGGAGGAATAATGGATGCCATTGGTGCTTTAGCAAAAATAAGTGAATCATTATTAAAATTAGCACATACCACTTTTGGTTTATTTGCTTCAACTGTTGGAAGTTGTTTAGCATTAAACATTACAGCATCTGATCAATATTTAGCAATTGTAGTTCCTGGAAAAATGTTTGCAAAAGCATATAGAGATAAAGGATTAGCGCCCGAAAACTTAAGTAGAACACTAGAAGACACAGGAACAGTTACTTCTGTTTTAGTGCCTTGGAATACATGTGGAGCCTATCAAGCTGGTACATTAGGTGTTTCAACCTTAGACTATTTACCTTATGCATTCTTTAATATTATCAGTCCATTTATGACTTTATTATTTGCTGCATTTAATATTAAAATCAAACAATTAGTTTCAAAATAATAAGTTAAAACTCCATAAACAAAATCTATATTCAAATAAAAATTAACCATGACTTAACTATAGTTGTGGTTTTTTTATTCGTAAATTTGCAGAAGAAAATAAATAACATTTAAATCATACCATTATGGCATTAGTAGGAAAAAAATTCCCAAACATTACAGTTGACGCAATTTCTCACATGGGAGATAATTTAAGAATCAACGTATTAGAAGAAGCAGTAAACAACAAGAAAAAAATACTTTTGTTTTGGTACCCAAAAGATTTCACTTTTGTATGTCCAACAGAATTACACGCTTTTCAAGCCGCTTTAAAAGATTTTGAAAAAAGAAATACAACTGTTATCGGTGCTTCATGTGATACAAACGAAGTACACTTTGCTTGGTTAAACACAGCAAAAGACAATGGTGGAATTGAAGGTGTAACGTATCCTCTATTAGCTGACACTACGCGTAACTTATCTGCTGCATTAGATATTTTAGATGCAGAATGGGTATATAACGAAGCGTTAAACGATGAAATCTTAGACGGTTCAAACGTTACGTTTAGAGCGACTTATTTAATTGACGAAGATGGTAAAATTTTCCACGAAAGTGTAAACGATATGCCATTAGGTAGAAATGTAAACGAATACTTACGTTTAATTGATGCTTACACGCACGTTCAAACAAAAGGTGAAGTTTGTCCAGCGAACTGGGAAGAAGGAAAAGACGCTATGAGCGCTGATAGAAACTCAACTGCAGCTTATTTAGCTTCTCATTAATAATTTTTGTTTCAGGTTTCAGGTTATTCAACTTGGAACTTGAAACTTGAAACTTTAAACTAAGAAAAAATGTTTTCAGAAATCGAACAAGATAATTTAGCGGAAGTTATTGCTTCAAATGATGTGGTAGTAGTACAATATGCGGCGTCATGGTGTGGCA
>CAISYO010000311.1 GCA_903889745.1 uncultured Bacteroidota bacterium
AATTGCTTAATCCTATTGTAAATTATATATTTGTCCGTTTTTATAATATAGAATAAATAAATTTTAGAGTAATGCAGAATAGAGGACTTATTAAATTTTTCGCAATTATCTTTGCCTTGGTATGTGTATACCAGCTTTCTTTTACTTTTGTTGCTAGTGGTATCGAAAAAGATGCTAAAGCTTTTGCAAAAGGAGATTCAAAAAAAGAATTAGCATATTTAGATTCAATCGGTAAAGTAGAGGTGTATCCTGTTTTAGGATATACATTCAATGAAGTTAGACAAAAACAATTAAATAAAGGTCTTGACTTAGAAGGAGGAATCAATGTAATTCTTCAAATATCTGTTAAAGATGTTTTGAAAGGATTGGCAAACGATTCTAAAAATGCTGCTTTTAATAAAGCATTAGCAGATGCTAAAACAAATCAACAAGGAAATCAAGATTATATTGATGCTTTCTTTGTTGAAGCAAATAATGCAAACATAAATTTAGCGGCTGCAGATATTTTTGGTAACAGAAACCTTGAAGCAGAAATTAAAAATGGCATGACTAATAAACAAGTTGAGCCAATTCTTAAAAAGAAAGTATTAGAGTCTGTTGAAAGTGCGTTTAATGTATTAAGAAAACGTATCGATCAATTTGGTGTAACTCAACCAAACATTCAAATGTTAGGTAATTCAGGAAGAATTCTTGTAGAATTACCAGGTGCTAAGGATGTAGATCGTATCAAAAATTTATTACAAGGAACAGCCCAATTAGAATTTTGGGAAACTTATAAATTAGATGAAGTTTCTGGTTTTGTTATGGCTGCAGATGAAGCACTTAAGAAAACGGAAATAAAAGTCAAAGCCGCTCCTGTTAAAACTTCAGGAATAGATTCTTTATTAACTGATAAAGCAGACACTTCTGCTGCAAAAACAAGTCCTTTTTTAGGTAAAATGGTTGGTCCTGGTCAACAGGGAATAGGTTTCTTTAATCTTAAAGATACAGCCGTTATTAATGGATATTTAAAAAGAGCAGATATCAGAGCGTTACTTCCAGCTAATTTAACAAATATTAGATTTGCTTGGGGTAAAGTTAATCCTAAAATGCCTGATGCTACTGAGTTATATGTTTTAAAAGGAACGAGAGATAATGTAGCGCCATTAAGCGGTGGAGTTATTGTTGATGCTAAAGATACTTTTGATCAATTTGGTAAACCAGCAGTTTCTATGCAAATGAATGCAAATGGAGCTAGGTTGTGGGAAAAAATTACTGGAGCAGTTTCGCAACAAGGAAATGCTATTGCAATTGTCTTAGATAATACAGTATACTCTGCACCAGGTGTAAGTAAAGGAGCAATTACTGGTGGTCAATCAGAAATTTCAGGAAACTTTACATTAGAAGAAACAAAAGATTTAGCTAATGTTCTAAGAGCTGGAAAATTACCAGCTGCTGCTGAAATTATTCAATCTGCTGAAGTAGGTCCATCTTTAGGACAAAAAGCTATTGATGCAGGTATTCTTTCTTCATTAGTAGGATTTATTTTAGTGTGTGTATGGATGGTGTTTTACTACGGTAGAGCAGGTTGGTACGCTAATGCGGCTTTATTATTAAACGTATTATTCTTATTTGGTGTAATGGCTAGTTTTGGTTTTGTATTGACATTACCAGGTATCGCAGGTATCGTTTTAACTTTGGGTACTGCAGTAGATGCTAACATTATTATTTACGAAAGAGCTAAAGAAGAGTTACGCGAAGGTAAATCGCTTGCTGAATTAGTTGATATTTCATACGGATGGAAAGGAGCTATGCGTTCTATTGTAGATGCAAACGTTACTCACATTTTAACCGGAATTATATTATTTGTTTTTGGAACTGGACCTATTCAAGGTTTTGCATTAACATTATTGATTGGTATTTTCACCTCTTTATTCACTTCAATTTTTATTGCTAGAATTTTTATTGATAGAGATATTGCTAAAAATAGAACATTAAACTTTTCAACAGCGATAACTAAAAATTGGTTTACAGGTTTCCATTTTGATTTTATTAAAGTTAAAAAATGGACTTATTTGTTTTCTTCATTAGTAGTTGTTGTTAGTTGTGTTTCGTTTTTTGTTAATGGTTTAGATGAAGGTGTTGATTTTGTTGGAGGAAGAACGTATCAAATTAAATTTGAAAAACCAGTTGAGTCAAATATAGTTTCAGAAGAACTTTCAAAAGAGTTTGGATTACCTGTTGAAGCAAAAGTTTTTGGTGATGCAGATCAATTGAAAATTACTACAAAATATAAAATTAAAGAAGAAGGTATTGCTATCGATAAAGAAGTAAACCAGAAGTTATATAACGGACTTAAAAAATACTTCAATGAAGATCTTACCTATGAAAAATTCATTAATTTATATGAAGGTAAAAAATTCGGAGTATTATATGGATCAAAAGTAAGTCCAACAATCTCTGCCGATATTAAAACAAACTCCTTTTGGGCTGTTATTGGTGCAATGTTAGTGGTTGCTTTATACTTAGTAATCTCGTTCAGAAAATATGGATATTCTATTGGAGCAGTTGCTGCAGTAGCGCATGACGTTATTTTTGTATTAGGAGTTTATTCACTTTCTTATAAATTTATGCCTTTCCATATGGAAATGGACCAACACTTTATCGCAGCAATCTTAACCGTTATTGGATATTCTATGAATGATACCGTAATTGTATTTGATAGAATTAGAGAGTTTTTAGATGGTAAACGTAAAGGTACTTTCAAAGAAGTGGTAAACGCATCTATTAATACAACGCTTTCTAGAACTTTAAATACTTCATTAACGATGATTATGGTATTATTAATCATGTTCATCTTTGGTGGCGAATCTATTAGAGGATTTATCTTTGCCATGTTAATTGGTATTATCATTGGAACTTACTCTTCTTTATTCATTGCAACTCCAGTATTAGTTGACTCAATGAAGAAAAGTGATATCGATGAAATTGAAAAAAGACACGCGTAATTAGTACACGTTTTTAATAACAAAAGCTGCTTTCATTGAAAGCAGCTTTTTTATTTATACAAACTTCTTATTTATGATTCTGGATTGTATTAGGAAATTAGATGTTCTACTATTTGATTAGTTACAGACTATAATCGCTTCGATTTTTATATTATCGAGTTCTCTTGCGAACTTAAATAAAAAAGCGTTTAGAATTGACTAAACGCTTTTTTAATATCTATTTAAATGCTTTTGTTTATGCTTTTTGTAATTCCTTAGCTTTAATTACAAAATAAAATCCAATTATAATAAATGGGATACTTAACCATTGTCCTGTTGAAAGAGCATTGAAAATAGGAAATTCTTCAAACCCACCTTGGCTTTCTTTTACAAATTCAACTACAAAACGAACTGACCAAAGTAAAATTAAAAACATCCCAAACAAATAACCAGCTTTATTTCTAGCTTCGGTTTTCCAATATAAAAACATCAAAATAGCAAATACGAATACATAACATATGGCTTCATATAATTGTGCAGGATGTTTTGTTGCCACATTTGCTAGCAATTCAGAAAATTGTGGATTGTTTTCAATCGTATTATATGCTTCTTTAGCACTATTAGTTTGAGTAAGTTGCATTGCTTCTTTTGCGCCATATTGATCTCTAAGAAATTTAATTCCGAAAGAAGAAGTAGTTTGAGTTCCTACGATTTCAGAATTAAAAAAATTACCTAAACGAATAAAAATTGCACCTAATGAAACCGGTATTACAATTCGATCTAATATCCATAAAAAAGAACGTTTAATTACACGTTTTTGAATGTAAAACATAGTAGCTATTATTGCAATTGCTGCTCCATGACTGGCTAGTCCTGCAAATCCTGTAAAATGAAGCGATGGTTTTGTACTTATTGGTAATAAAATACTCCATGGATCGTCATTAAATAATTCGGGTTGATAAAAAATCACATGACCTAATCGCGCACCAAGCATTGTAGCTACAAGTGTATAGATAAATAATTTATCTAATGCTTCAACTGATTCGTTTTCTCTATTAAATATTGGCTTCATAACATACCAGCCTAATCCAAAGGCTAACACCCATGAAAGACTGTAAAAACGAAGCATAAAAAAACCTAAGTCAATTCCTTCTGAAGGATTCCAAACCATGTTAAGTGCGTGAATCATAATTTTGTTTCTGATTAATGCGTAAAAATAAATAATATAATTGGTAAACATGTTAAAATTCCGATAAGAAATTTTTTCAAGAGCAATGTCAATTTCAAAAATCAACTTCCAACTTGAAACAAAATTCAGGAACACAGATTGAATAAATTTTAGTAATTATTAAAATCTTTGCGACTCCGCGTCTTTGCGAGATAATTTTGTAACATAAAGTCTCACAAGGAAAATCAGTTTAAATCCGTTTAATCTTTGTCATCTGTGTTCTAAAATAAACTTCTAAAATCAAAAATCTTTAATCATCAATCTAAAATCAGGGTAACGGATCATAACCACTTTTTCCCCAAGGATTACAGCTAATAATCCGTTTCATTGATAACCAACCTCCTTTTAACAATCCGTGTTTTGTAAATGCCTGCAAAGAATAATTTGAACAACTGGGTTCAAAACGGCATGCAGCGGGTGTAAAAGGCGAAATAGCTACTTGATAAAATCGTATCAGTAAAATGAACGGATAAATTATCCATTGTTTTGCTGTATTTGAATACTTCGATTGTTGTTGACACATGATTATTTAGTTAAAAAAAGAACCTCAAAATGAGATTCTTATTGGATTAAAAACTAAAAGTCGTTCCTTCTTTTCCGTCTTTGATGATAATGCCAAGCTCTTGAAGTTTGTCTCTAATTTCATCAGATAGTGCGAAGTTTTTATTTGCTCTTGCTTCATTGCGCATTTGAATTAGCATCTCAACCACACCTTTAAGTTTATCTGTTCCATTTGTTCCGGCTGAAGATGTATTATTTAAACCCAATACAGTAAAAATAAAATCAGAAAGTGTATCAGATAATAGTTTAATATCTTCCGAAGTTAAAGTTGCAGCTCCATCATTCACTAAATTGATAAAACGCGCTCCTTCAAATAATTGTGCAATTAAAATAGGCGTATTAAAGTCATCATTCATAGCGTCATAACAACTTTGTTTCCAAGAAGTAATGCCTAATGACGAAGTTGCGCTTGGTTGTAATGAAGATATTAATTTATATGCCTCAATTAATCGATTGTATCCTTTTTCACTAGCTACCATGGCATCATTTGAAATATCTAAAACACTTCGATAATGCGCTTGTAAAAAGCAAAAACGTACAATATTTGGTTCAAATGATTTTTCAAAAAAACTATTTTCACCCGAAATTAATTCCATCGGTAAAATATAATTTCCAGTAGATTTACTCATGCGCAATCCATTCATGGTAAGCATATTAGTATGCATCCAAAAATTTACTGGCGAATGTCCATTACAAGCGGTTCCTTGCGCTACTTCACATTCGTGATGTGGGAATTTCAAATCCATTCCACCTCCATGTATATCAAAAGTTTCCCCTAAGTATTTAGTACTCATTGCGGTACACTCTAGGTGCCAACCTGGAAATCCTTCTCCCCAAGGAGAATTCCAACGCATAATATGTGCCGGTGAAGCATTTTTCCATAGCGCAAAATCTTGCGGATTCTTCTTTTCAGATTGTCCGTCTAAATCACGCGTATTAGCAAATAATTCATCGATATTACGATTACTTAGTGCTCCATAATTCAACCCCTTTGCGTTGTAAGCAAAAACATCGAAATACACAGAACCATTGCTTTCATATGCAAAACCCAATTCAATTAACTTTTGAGTTAATTCTATTTGTTCTACAATATGACCTGTTGCAGTAGGTTCAATAGTTGGAGGAAGAAAATTGAAAGTATCTAAAACCTTATGAAAATCGACAGTATATTTCTGAACAATTTCCATGGGCTCTAATTTCTCTAAGCGCGATTGTTTTACAAATCGATCGTTTGAAACATCTCCATCATCTGTTAAATGACCCGCATCGGTAATATTTCTAACATATCGTACTTTATAATCAAGATGTAATAAATATCTATAAATTACATCAAAACTCATAAAAGTTCGAACATTGCCTAAATGTACATTGCTATAAACTGTTGGACCACAAACATACATGCCTATTGCTCCTGGATGAATAGGAGTAAAGGTTTCTTTTTCACCAGAAAGGGTGTTGTATATTTTAAGCGGCTGATTTTTATATAGTTCCATTAGTGCGATTGCTCGATTTTAGTATTGATTGATTTTTAAATTAAAATTGAGTATCTAACTTTATATAATCTAAAAATTCTCTTTTTACTTTATCTTCTTTAAATTTACCACCAAATTCTGATGTTACAGTGCTACTTTCGATATCTCTAATACCTCTAGAATTTACACATAAATGTTTGGCATCAATTACGCAAGCAACATCCATTGTGCCTAAAACATTTTGTAATTCTTGCACAATTTGCATAGTTAAACGTTCTTGTACTTGAGGTCTTTTGGCATAAAAATCTACCACACGATTCATTTTTGATAAACCTACGACCGTGCCTTTAGAAATATAAGCAACGTGAGCACGTCCTACAATTGGTAATAAGTGGTGTTCACAAGTAGAATAAACAACTATGTTTTTTTCTACAAGCATTTCACCATATTTATATTTGTTTTCAAAGGTTGATGAGCTTGGTTTTTTAGCAGGATTTAAGCCACCAAAAATTTCTTTAACAAACATCTTCGCAACACGATTAGGTGTTCCTTTCAAACTATCATCAGTTAAATCTAGACCAAGAGTATTTAAAATATGCTCAACATCTTTTTTTATTGATTCAATTTTTTCATCGTCAGAAATAGCAAATGCATCATCTCGCATAGGTGTTTGTGCACTTGTTGCAACATGGTTGTTTCCTAATTCTTCTTGAAAATCC
>CAISYO010000312.1 GCA_903889745.1 uncultured Bacteroidota bacterium
TCATGTCCCAAACATCACAACGCCGCTATTGATCATGCACAACGACAAAGATGGCGCTGTTCCATGGTACCAGGGAATTGAACTATTTACGGCGATGAAGCGTTTGGGGAAACCGTGTTGGTTACTCAACTACAATGGCGATGACCACAATTTGATGCAAAATGCCAACCGAATGGATTTGAGCATACGCATGCGCCAGTATTTCGATTATTACTTGCAGGGAAAACCAGCACCAAAATGGTTGTTGGAAGGAATTCCAGCGGTGGATAAAGGAAAAGAAATGGGGTATTGATTTTAAAATATTTATTTAGTACGAATGAAAAATTTACTGTTTGCCTCTGCAATTCTGGTGTTCATTCTCATTACAGTTTTGAGTTTAATGCCACCAAAAAGTGAACTACAGATTCCAACAAACGATAAAGTAGGCCACTTTTTGGCTTATTCCGTCTTTTCTCTCAATATCTGTCTTTTATTTCCGCAGGTAAGCAAAAAAATGGTGTTGCTGCTACTTGCAGTAATTGGTTATGGGATTTTACTGGAATTTTTACAGAGTTTTGTTGGTAGATCCACTTCATTTTACGATTTTTTGGCCAATACCACCGGCGTAAGCATTGGATTTGGTCTTTATCTTTTTCTAGCTTGGCGAAGGTGGCGATTTTCTCCGCAAATTATGAAGCGGAGAACCAAACTTTGATTAACCACAAATGTGTCTACGGAGCACTGAACCGCCACTTTTACCAAACCCGTTTTAGCGGTAGTTTTTATTTCGTCCGTTTCGCTTCTATCTTATTTCCGTTTTGTAATAAAAATAAATTTGAAATTTCTCCATTTTCGTTTTTTTCAAACTGAATTTGAGCATCTACCACTTTTAGAAAAAAGACCATTTCACTTTCAGCAAATATTGGGAACGCATTTTGTCCTGTCAACTGCGCAAATAGTTGGTCTTTATCTAATGAAATTTTGATTTCAAAATCTTTTTCAATTTCATAAACTCCAGCAAATTTTTTAAGTTGTTCACTTGTAATACTAATTTCTTTTCTGATTTTTTGCACAGGCAATGGTTTATTATAAAGAATACTCCTAATTGATTTTACAGGAATTGAAACATTATCGTGATTTTGAAGTATTATTATTGTTTTATCATGTGTTATATGTCTTTCAATATAAGTCACATAACCTGGCCAACCACCGCTATGGCTAGTGATTTTTCCAAAATCAGCATTATCGTCTATTACCCAACCAAAACCATATTTGGTTTTAGATGCGTCATTCAATGTTGCTACTTCAAAAACTTCCTTCATTGCCTCCTGTGTCAGTAATTTATTGGTATATAAAGCTCTATCCCATTTTAATAAATCATTAATTGTTGAATTAACGGTTCCGTCACCAACAATACCGTCAAGCCAAATAACCATATTAGTTTCTTTCAATTCGTCTGGTAAAGAATACTTTTTTAAACTATCTGAATAAACATAACCCAAAGCGTAATTGTCAATTTTTTTAGGGGATAATCTTCGAGAGTAAACAAAGGTATTTTTCATTTTTAACGGTTTGAAAATTGTTTTGCTTAGATAGTCAGCGTATGTTAAACCCGATACTTTTTCAATTATTGAAGCCAAAAGTGCATAGCCTGTGTTACTGTATTCATATTTTGTATTTGGCTCAAACAAAATAGTTGGTTGGTATTTATTAAATATTTGGATAATATCTTTGTTAGTAGCAATGTTCGATTTGTCAAACAAGCTATCCATTAGTTCCATATAGTCTGGAAGACCGCTTGTGTGGTTTAGTAAATTTCTGACTGTAACTCCATTATAGTTTGACAGTTCGGGAATATATTTTATGATTTTGTCGTCCAAACTCAATTTCCCATTTTCTTTAAGTATCATAATAGCCATTGCCGTGAACTGCTTTGAGCATGATGCTAATTCAAAAATTGAATTTTCGTTCAATTTATCTTTTGTGGTTTCGTTTGCAAGTCCAAAACTATGACTGTAAATAACCTTCCCTTTTTCTGCAATCAGAAAATTGCCATTGATTTTCTCTTTTGAATAAAGAGAATTGAGTAAACTGTCAATTTTTTGAATCCTGTCTTGACAAAAGACAAGCTGTCCAATTAAAATAAGTGCAAGTGTAGTTGTTAATTTCATTTTTTATTTATTATCAAAGTTATGTGAGGTGTCGCTCTAAAATTACCGTTACCTCCTGATTAGGAAGTCGTTTAAAAACGTTTTATTAAAATTGCAGTAATACAATTATTCTTGAATGAAATAAAAATCATTTTTTCTAGCAATGCGTTTAGCGAAAAATCAATGGGGAAATTCAAACTCCCCCATTGAATTAATGCCACATTATATGCAAGTTGCTTCTACCAAGCGAATGTTGAGAACCAATTGGTTCAAATTTCTTAAGGTCACAGCTACCGAAAGTTGCTCAAAATTGTTTTGTTCCCACGAGATTACTTCTTGATCCTTTTCGCCAAATCTAAAGACATCGTTTAGGTCTAAAAGTATGCTAGGTTTTTTGTTAAA
>CAISYO010000313.1 GCA_903889745.1 uncultured Bacteroidota bacterium
TAATTAAAGCGAAACAAAGCTTCGCCAAGCTATCCAATATTGGATGTATATGCGAAGGTTTGTATCGCATATATACAAGTTATGGGGTAGTTTAAAGAATACGATAAATGAGAAATACACATAAAATAATTTTGATTTTATTTCTTACAATATTTTCTATCATTGGCTTTATGGTGAAACTACCTAAGGCATTTCATCATTTTGACAAAGAATTGCATTTATTGTTTTATTTTGGTGCTACAACATTAGTCACAATATTATTTCCTAAAAGATGGGTGATTTCATTTTTAGCCCTAGCCATATTCGGAATAATGATAGAGTTTGCGCAAGAATTTTCAAATAAGATAACAATTCGAGTTATTGGAAAAGCAATCCATGGTAGGTTTGACATTGAAGACGTAAAATATAATATGATTGGGGTTTGCTGCGGTTTAATACTTTTTCAGATAATACAATTAACCTTTAAAACAAGAAAATGAAAAAAAAGACATTGTTTATTTCACTAATTATTGTGACTATTTTGATTATTACTTTTAGTCTGCTGTATAAAGAGTATTTTCCTGGCCCAGCAAAAATCGCTTACTTTAAAGTAAATCCTGATAGTGTAAACATTTCATTTTATTGGAAAACGAATGGAGAAAACATAAAAAACATAGGTAAACTTAGGAAAGTATTAGAAAAACAAAATAGTAAATTAATTTTTGCTACTAATGGGGGCATGTTTGATGAAAAACTAAGTCCAATTGGCCTATTCATAGAAAACGGAGAATTAATCAAGCCTTTAAACACTAAGGTTCTCAAATCAGAAGAAAAAGGCACTTTACCTAATTTTTACTTAGAACCCAATGGAGTTTTCTATATCACTCAAGAGAAAAGGGCAGGAATATGCAAAACGAGTGCATATCCTAATGTGTCGAATGTAAAATTCGCTACTCAATCTGGCCCTATGTTAGTTATTGATGGCGAGATTAATAAAATATTTGACCCAAATTCACTCAATTTTAATATCCGAAATGGAGTTGGTATTTTGCCAAACAATGAATTGGTTTTTGCTATTTCCATGAACAAGGTTTCATTTTATGATTTCGCTCGATACTTTAAAGAACAGGGATGTTCGAATGCACTTTTTTTAGACGGATATGTCTCAAAGGCATTTATTCCAAAACAAGGAATTGAACAAATAGACGGAGAATTAGGCGTCTTAATTGGAATCACGGAGAAGTAAAATATTATGAAAAATAAAATAAAGTTAATATGTCTGAGCAAGACAAATATTCTGTCAGTATCTTTCTCAATCTTCTTTTTTCTAAAAGATATTAAAGAAGTAATAACTGGTTTTGCATCTCATTTATTTCTGATCGGGATATCGATTATTGTATTAATTGGATTACTACTCATCAACCTATTCTTAACTAAGTCCAAAGACAATAAAATTACAAATGATTCAATTGCTGATTCTGAAATCATAAATCCAAATAAAATCCAAACAAATACGCCTCCCAAAAACAACAAAATAATTATTGCTAAATTTATTTTCGCTATCATTCTATTTTTTACATTAATGACGTTAGGGTCTTTGTATTATGTCAAGAATATGGGGGTCTATTATGTAGTTCTAAAAAATGATTTAACAAAGCAAGAAGCTGAACATTTAATGAAAAGGAATAACAATTCATCTGAATTTACTAATCATGGACTTTCAACTAGAATCTTAGAACTTCATAATGACAAGTATGAGTTGATTTTACGAAATGGATATATCAACGAGTATAAGGCTGATTTAGATCTTGAAAAAGTAAAGTCATTGAAATTAGAATTCAAACCATACAAGGTTGGACCTCAGAAAGTAGCCAATTATTTCAAAAAGATTAAATATTTACAGAATGATATTTTTAATTGAAATAAACCACCCCATAACAGCGTGCAAGCGCCATAACCCTGCCGCAGGCGCA
>CAISYO010000314.1 GCA_903889745.1 uncultured Bacteroidota bacterium
AAAAAGATAAAACTTATAATAACCATTCTGCTCTTTGCTAACATATCATTGACTTATTCTCAGGATAAAAGTGAATCATTAAAAATTATTTGGGAAAATAAATCTTTACAAGATTCCGTTCGATTTAAGGCTATTAATGATTTTTATGACAATTATACGCAAAGCGACCCAGATAGTTCTTTAAAACTTGCTGAATTTCATTATAAATTAGCTAAACAAAAAAAGAATCGAAAAGAAGAAGCTCTAGCCCTAAATGAAAAAGCATTTGTTTTTTATATGCTTGGATATAAATTAGATAAGATAAATTCGGTACTACAAGAAGTAATGGGCATTTATACTGAATTGAAAAACTACAATGGATTAGCTTCTACAAAAAACAATCTTGCCGCTTTGTTTCAGGACCAAGGGGACTACCAGTCTGCTATTAATAATTATACAGATGCCTTATCCTTATTTAAAAGACAAAAAAATAATATGAGGATTGCTGATGTTTTAAATAACATTGCTGGAATATACCAGTCTGTAGAATTATATGAACTAGCCTTGCCAAACTACAATGATGCAATTACTATTTACAGAAAAGAAGGAGCTCAAGAAAAAGCTGGTTTTCTTTGGCTAAATACAGCAATTATTTATGCTAAAATTGGGCAAACTAAAACTGCCAAAGAAAATTTTGAGAAAGCATACTCCTTATTAAAAGCAAAAAATGATGTATACTATCTTCCAGAATATTTTTATCATATTGCAGATTTCTATAAAAGTAACGGCAATACTGATAGTGCGAGTATAATGATAGAGAAAGGAATAAAAATACTCACCGAAACAGGTAATAATGACAGAATCATTTCTTTTAAACTTTTTAAAGCTGAACTGGTTTTAGATTATGATGTCGCACAAGCTTTTCGTATAGCTCAAGAATTAAAAGAACCAATACTTAAGGGAACAAATAAATCCTATAAATCTGCATTGTTTCAACTATTATATAATTGCTACAAAAAACAAAAACAATTCGAACTAGCATTGCAAATGAGTGAGCAATATTTGATATATGCAGATAGTGTTTTAATAGATAAAAATAAGACCGCAATTGTTAGTGATGCGTTACAAGCTGATTATAAAGCTAAACTATTTGACAATCAATTATTGGCCAACAAAAAAGAAGCACAATTAAAATTAAAACAAATAAAATCAATTTTTTTTCTTATTCTGATTGGTGTGTTAATATTTCTGATTTTATTTTTTTACTTCCGTTTTCACATTAAGAAAAATCAAGCGAAACGAGATTTACTATTAGATGAAATTGAGAAACTTAAAAATAATGCAAATAAAGAATTATTGGTTGTTTCAAGTAAATTTGAATTGGTGAGAGAAAAAATAGAGCATTCTATTAGCAGAAAATTAAATGAAACCGATTGGAAGGTTTTAACAATATTATTGGAAGACCCCGCACTTAGCAATAAAGAAATAGCCGATAAGGCTTATATGAGTGTAGATGGAATAGGCTCCTCATTACGAAGAATGTATGAATATTTCGAAATTAAAGAATCTAAATACAAGAAAATTTCATTATTGTTAGAAGCAATTAAATCATCAAATAACCCTAAAATAGAAGTTTAAAATTAACTTTTACACATGATAATTACAATTTCACGGCTAGGCGTGAATAATAAAAGTTAACATTGTCGCATATTTGAATTCAATTAAAAAATTAATTATTATGAAAAAAATTCTATTTACACTAGCTATAGTTTTAGGGGTATCTCAAATTTCTAAAGCACAAACACCTTGCCAAGGGGGTATGGCGGTAAATGTAGGTTCTGTTCCTAATATGGTCAATATTTTCCATTCAGGTTTTTACTTCGCTTTTCCCTCCGAACAAAATGTTATTGAGTGGGAGGTTACAGATTCACTTGACAATATCATTTTACAAGATACTATAGTCGGTAATCAATATTTTATGTTTAATCATAACGTCCCTACCACCGAAACAATGAATGTTAAAGCACTTTTAACTAATACTACGGCAGGTGTTGCGTGTTTATTCGAAGGTGAATTGTATTGGAAAGAAACCCAATATACAACATTTTCTACGTGGAGTTGGGCATTTGTCAATGAACCTATAGGCACTAATGTTTTATCTATTGATACTATCGAAAAATTGACTGCAAGTGTTTACCCAAACCCAACAAATGGTATCGTAAATATAAGCTTAAAGGAAGGTTCACTTTTAAAAATAGAGCTATATAGTATGACTGGTAAATTATTATTTAAAAAAAATTTAAATTCAGAGACATACGCATTAGATATGAGTGATTATTCATCTGGTCTTTATCACATGAAAGTTTTTAATCAAAATAATGATATTGTAAATACAAAGATTTTGAAAGAATAATGTTTGCTATTATTTGAAAAAATAAAGTGGTTTGGGTTTTAACTCTAACCACTTTTATATTTTAAGTTAATCTTAATAATTGAGGACTATACATCCAAACTACATATTACTAATTTATTGAACATTAAAAATAATTTGACTTGTTGTTTATGCTAGATTCAGCAAAACAAAATCGTCTCATATTTGATATATTATTATTTTTTAATAATGGCTTTTAAATTTGAAACGAGTTCTTTTGTTATGTAAACACCATTATAATCCATATAATTTTGTTCCTTCTTTTGTTTGGCTATATAATTGATTAAGTTCTTTGATTGTTATTTGCGAATAATTTATATCTGAAATAACTTTTATGCTATCTTCAACTTTTAAAGATAGCATCGGCAATACATCGTATAAATTTACTACCTCATCCAATGCAAATTTTTGTAGTGCTACCACTTGTTGTTCTGGCACAGGTTCGGCACTGACAATAGCTGACGAAAGATTATTGAATAAAGATATTGGTATTGAAACGTACAACAGAATGAATGACAATTACCAATCACAATTACGAAGTTTAAAAGCTGAACAATCAGAGTTAAAAACAGAAAAGAATCCAATAGAACAATACGTAGATGGTGGCTTAGCATTACTTTCAAACCTAATTACCATTTATAACAAAAGTGATTATGAAAGAAAAAGAGCATTGATTGGTTCAATTTTTTCTAGTAAACTAGTCGTTTCCAAAACAGAATGTCGAACCACAGAAACGAACAAGGTGATTGAGCTTTTTATTAGGAATGATAGGCAATTAGAAAGAATAAAAAAAGGGACAAACTCAGAAAAATCTGGTTTGTCCCCTTTGGTACTCAAGGCGGGAATTGAACCCGCACGGGCATTACTACCCACTGGATTTTAAGTCCAGCGTGTCTACCAATTCCACCACTCAAGCAAATATTTTTGGTAGTAGAGCGAAAAACGGGGTTCGAACCCGCGACCTCGACCTTGGCAAGGTCGCGCTCTACCAACTGAGCTATTTTCGCGTTTCGTTTCGTTAACTTTAAAAAAGAACGTTGCATTCTTGTTTCATAATGCGAGTGCAAATATAGTACATATTTTTATTCTCGCAAGTACTTTTATATAAAAATAAAATCTTTTTTATAACCTTTTGATAGCTAATATTTTATTGTTGAAATTATTTTTTTACCAACATACGCTTGATTTCGTTTAGCTTCATTAAAGCTTCTACAGGCGTTAAAGTATTAATGTCGATATTCATGATTTCTTCTTTAATATCCTCTAAAAGCGGGTCGTCTAAATTAAAGAAACTCAATTGCAATTCATCATTTGCAGATTTTATACCTGATAACTCTTCGCTCGAATGTCTTTTTTCTAATTGCTTTAATAATTTTTGTGCTTTTTGAATCACAATTTGAGGCATTCCTGCCATTTTTGCCACATGAATACCAAAACTGTGCGCGCTTCCGCCTTTCACTAATTTACGAATGAATAAAACCGTATCTTTTAATTCCTTTACCGAAACATTAAAATTCTGAATACGTTCAAACGTAACTTCCATTTCGTTTAATTCATGGTAATGCGTAGCAAAAAGTGTTTTTGGTTTATTAGGATGTTCGTGCAAATATTCTGAAATCGCCCAAGCAATCGAAATTCCGTCATAGGTTGAAGTTCCTCTTCCAATTTCATCTAACAAGACTAAACTTCTTTCGGAAATATTATTCAAAATCGAAGCGGTTTCGTTCATCTCTACCATAAAAGTAGATTCGCCCATCGAAATATTATCGCTTGCTCCTACTCTAGTAAAAATTTTATCCACTACACCCATTCTCACGCTTTCTGCGGGAACAAAACTACCCATTTGAGCCATCAACACAATTAAAGCCGTTTGACGCAAGATTGCCGATTTACCCGACATATTTGGACCAGTAATCATGATGATTTGTTGGGATTCTCTATCCAAATATACATCATTCGAAATATATGGCACACCAACAGGCAATTGCTTTTCAATAACAGGATGGCGTCCTTCATTAATTTCTAAATCAAAACTTTCATCTAAATCAGGACAAACGTATTTGTTGTCTATCGCTAATTGCGTAAAAGAGGTTAAACAATCCAATTGCGCAATTAAATTGGCATTCAACTGAACATGTTTGATATACGTAGCAATCCAATTCACCAATTGTTCAAACAACTGTGATTCTAATTGATGAATTTTTTCTTCGGCACCTAAAATCTTAGATTCGTATTCCTTTAATTCTTCCGTAATGTAGCGCTCCGCATTCACTAAAGTTTGCTTACGAATCCATTCGGCTGGAACTTTATCTTTATGTGTGTTTCGAACTTCGATATAATATCCAAAAACGTTATTGAATGAAACTTTCAACGAAGGAATACCAGAAGCAATACTTTCTCTTTGTTCTAATTCTTCTAAATAGCCTTTTCCTGTTGATGAAATCGCTCGTAATTCATCTAATTCTGAATGAACTCCTACTGCAATAGCATTTCCTTTATTTACACTAACTGGTGCGTCTTCTTGAATGGTTGTTTTGATTTTTTCGCGCAACAACTCACAAGCATGTAAACTATCTCCAATTATTCGTAAAGCTTCATTTTCACTAGCTAAAGCCAATGTTTTAATCGGAATAATCGCATCCAATGAATCTTTCAAAAAATTGACTTCTCTTGGCGAAATTTTGCCTGTAGCTACTTTCGAAATCAACCGTTCCAAATCGGAAATTTGTTTGATTTGATACTGAATTTGCTGTAAAACTTCGGGATGAGCTTTCAAATAGGAAATCACTTCATGACGACTTCTAATTTTTGCAATATCTTTCAACGGAAGCGCCAACCAACGTTTCAACAACCTTGCGCCCATTGGCGAAAGCGTTTTATCAATCACATCTAAAAGCGTAACGGCATTTGGATTATAACTGTGATACAATTCTAAATTTCGAATGGTAAATTTATCCATCCAAACGTAAGCATCTTCAGCAATACGTTGAATATTGGTAATGTGTTGGATTTTATTATGTTGTGTTTCCGATAAATAATACAAAATCGCACCCGAAGCAATCAAACCTTCTGTTAATTCTTCAACGCCAAAACCTTTTAGCGAATTGGTTTGAAAATGTTTGGTCAAACTTTCTAAGGCAAAATCTTCTTTGTACACCCAATCTTCCAAAAAGAACGTATGAAAATCGTCTCCAAAAACCGATTGAAACTGATTTTTAAACTGTTTCGGAATTAAAATTTCACTCGGACGAAAGTTTTGCAATAATTTATCGATGTATTCTTCATTGCCTTGCGATACTAAAAATTCACCTGTTGACACATCTAAAAACGAAACCCCAAGGGATTTCTTTCCAAAATGCACTGCGGCTAAAAAATTATTTGATTTGGATTGCAACACCTCATCATTCATTGAAACTCCAGGCGTAACTAATTCGGTTACCCCACGCTTTACAATGGTTTTAGTCATTTTTGGATCTTCTAATTGGTCACAAATCGCCACTCGAAGTCCGGCTTTAACTAACTTAGGTAAATAGGTATTAATGGAATGATGCGGAAATCCTGCTAAAGCGGTTTCGGTTTCAGAACCTGCGCCTCTTTTTGTCAAAGTAATGCCTAAAATTTGTGCTGCTCGAACTGCATCTTCTCCAAAGGTTTCATAAAAATCGCCCACACGAAACAACAAACAAGCATCGGGATATTTATTTTTTATCTCGTTGTATTGTTTCATTAAAGGCGTTTCCTTTGGTGTTTTATAAGGAGTTACTGCAGATTTCTTCGCCACAATTTTTAATTTAAGTATAATTGCGAAGGTAATAAATTAAATAGTATTAAGACCGTTAGTATTAAGAATTAAGACTGAAAATTTATAAAAACAAACCTAAATAGTGAATTTTTATTAAACAAAATAAGTTTTATTTCATTACAAAAACTTTGAACTTGAAACTTGAAACTTGTAACAAAAAAATTATCTTTGTTACATGAGGAAATTAGCCAACGCAGAATTAGATCGTAAAAATATCGATGAGTTTAAAGTAGCTCAAAAGACTCCTATCATTGTAATCTTAGATAATATTCGAAGTTTGCATAATATTGGTTCGGTTTTTAGAACTTCGGATGCTTTTTTAATTGAGAAGATTTTTTTGTGTGGTATTACGGCTATTCCACCCAATAAAGAAATTCACAAAACGGCTCTTGGCGCTACTGAAACGGTTGCTTGGGAATATGCTAAAGACGTTTTAGAAGTAGTACATCAATTGAAACAAGAAAATATAAAAGTATATTCGGTGGAGCAAACGGAACATGCAATTATGCTAGATGATTTTCAACCCGAAATCAAGACAAAATACGCCTTAATCTTTGGAAACGAAGTAAAAGGAGTTTCGCAAGAGGCGATTAATTTAAGCGACGGCGTGATTGAAATTCCGCAATTAGGTAGCAAACATTCGTTAAATATTTCGGTAAGTGCCGGAATTGTGATTTGGGATTTGTTTCAAAAAATTAGTGTAATTTAACATATTGCTCTCTGATTATCCTATATTTGTATCATGATTATTCTAAAAAAATCATTTTTACTATTTCTTTTCTTTTCAGGAATTTTATTTGGGCAAAATGTCGCTCCAATAATACAAGCCACTGGAAATCAAATTTATTGTCCGCAAACTTCTCTACCGATTGTTACCAATATGACTATAATTGATCCTGATGATCCTGGAATTGCAGCCATGTATATTCAAATTTCTTCGGGCTATATTACAGGACAAGATGTACTATTATTAACAGGCACACACCCAAACATTGTAGCCTCATGGAATACTATTGAAGGCAAACTAACATTAAGCGGTGTAAGCGGAAATCCAACTTATCCTGAATTTATAGCTGCTATTGAAAATGTAGTGTATAATAATTCAAGCCCAAATCCTAGTGGTCAAAGAGTTTTTTCGATTACAGTTGGACAAGCTAATTATTTAGCAACGACAGGACATTATTATGAATTTGTTCCAAACATTGGCATTGATTGGAATTCGGCAAAAAATGCAGCTGCGGCTTCAACTTACTTCGGATTGCAAGGCTATTTAGCTACAATAACTATGATGGAAGAAGTACAAATATCAGGCGTTCAAGCTTCTGGAGCTGGCTGGATTGGAGGTACTGATATAGAAACAGAAGGCGTTTGGAAATGGGCAACAGGTCCTGAGTTAGGTACTATTTTTTGGAATGGCGGCATCAATGGTAGTTCTCCAAATTTTTCCTTTTGGAATTCTAACGAACCAAACAACGCAGGAGATGAAGATTATGCACACGTTACAGCGCCTGGAATTGGCCAACCCGGTTCTTGGAACGATCTTACAATTAATGGAGCAACAAGCGGAGACTATCAACCGAAAGGCTATATTGTGGAATATGGAGGCACGCCTGGCGACCCAATCTTGCAAATATCAACAACTACAACAATTACTATTTCTCAAATTACATCAACCGCTAGTGCAACAAAATGTGGAAGCGGAAGCGTACTATTACAAGCAACTGCTTCATCAGGAACAGTGCATTGGTATACAAGTCCAACAGGGGGAACGCCAGTTTTTTCAGGAGGTTCTTTCACCACTCCTATATTGACAAATACTACTAACTATTATGTTGATGCTTTTCCTATAGGATGTACTACTGGAAATAGAATAGTGGTAACTGCAACAATTAATGAAGTTCCAATTACAAATTTTACACCACCTCTTGATATTTGTGAAAATTCAAATAGTACTTTAAATGCAACAACAAGTATTGGTGTAATTAATTGGTATGATACAACAACAAGTACTTCACCAATTGCTACTGGAACTTCATTTACAACACCAAATTTAACAACAACAACTACCTATTATTTTGAAGCAATTCATAACAATTGTAACTCAACAAGAACGGCTATTACAGTTCAGGTTAGAACTATTCCAAACGTTCAAGACGAGATAGTTAGTTTTTGTGAAAATACAGGAATTACAATTCATTCGGGAATAAGCAATGCTACTTATTTATGGTCAACAGGAGCAACAAGTCAAAACATTAATATTTTTGATGCAGGAAATTATAGCGTAACAATCACAAATAACGCTGGCTGTAGTGCTACCAAAAATTTTACTGCAACAGTTTACCCAATTCCGCTTATAGATTCTGTTTTAGTCGAAAGCGATCAAATTACCATTATTCCTCTGAATTCTGGTGATTTTGAATATTCAATTAATGGAATTAATTATTTTTCTTCGCCACAATTTTCAATCACAGAAGGAGGATTATATACCGCTTATATTAAAGAAATTCATGATTGTGGTATTGCTAGAAAAACATTTGTGGTGCTTTCTACTCCACCCTATTTTACACCCAATAGCGACGGAATAAACGATTTTTGGATGATTAAAGGAATAAACTATTTTCCAAAAGCAATTACAACTATTTTTGATCGACAAGGTCAATTAATTACTACTTTAAGACAGAATAAATTAGTATGGGATGGCACTTTCAATAATGAAAAATTACCTTCTTCTGACTATTGGTTTGTGTGTGAAATTCCAGAAACCAATCAAATTATTAAAGGACATTTTTCTTTAATTCGTTAATGTTGCTTGTTGAATTTTGTTCAATAAGAATAAATAATCGGCTTGATTTTTAACAAAGTCCAATTCAGAAACATCAATAATTAAAACATTTAAATTGGATTGTGTTTTGATGTAATCTAAATATCCTTGATTAATTTTTTCTAAATACGACGCTTCAATTTCTTGTTCATAACTACGTCCACGCTTTTTAATATTTCGCAATAAACGATCTGTGTTTTGATACAAATACACGTATAAATCGGGTTTTGGCATTTCTTTATGAATGATGTCAAACATGGTTTTATACAAACGGAATTCGTCTTCTTGAAGCGTTACTTTGGCAAAAATCAAGGATTTGAAAATGTGATAATCAGCCACCACAAAATCTTTGAACAAATCAAATTGGGCTAAATCGTCTGATAATTGTTGGTATCTATCGGCCAAAAAAGACATTTCTAAAGGAAACGCATACCGACTTTGATCTTTGTAAAATTTTGGCAGAAAAGGATTATCGGCAAATCGTTCTAATATTAATTTTGCATTACAATCTTCGGCTAATTTTGAAGCCAATGTTGTTTTACCTGCTCCAATATTTCCTTCAATAGCAATGTAATTGAATTGTTGTAATCTTAATTTTTCGATAGGAGAAACTATAGTATGAACTGCTTTGATTTCGCTTTCATCTTTCGTTTGAACTAATAATTGAGCAACCGATTTTTTCAACGTTGGATGTTCCCAATTTAATCCTAAATCCAACATGGGTTGCAACACAAATTTGCGGTTTTGTAATAACGGATGTGGAATTTGTAAGTTATCGGTTTCAATAATTTCTTCATCAAAAGCGATTATATCAACATCAATAATTCGGGCTTGATAACCAGAATCATTCGATCGCACTCTGCCTAACGTTTTTTCGACTTTTAAAACCTGTTTCAATATTTTTTGTGGCGATTTTGAGGTATGGATAAGAATTGCAGCGTTATAAAAAGGTTCGCTTTCAAATCCCCAAGCCGGCGTTTCGTATATTTTTGAAACTTTAACTACAACCGCTATTTCGCTATGAATCAAATCAATACAAGTAGTAATCATAGATAATCGATTACCTTGATTACTTCCTAAAGATAGAATTACTTGATGTTGCTTCATAGTGGCAAAATAACAAACATTTTTAGACTTATAATTTACCTTTTCGGTTTTTTTATGAACATGTAACAATTTTATTCCTTTTACTACTTATAGTCAATAAAAATAAATTAAAATGAAATTTTTAGGAAATGTATTAGCCACAGTAATTGGCCTTTTTGTATTTTGTCTTTTATTTTTCTTTGGAATCATCTTTATTGGTGCTATTGCCGGAGGAAATGAAGACACCGTTAAAGTAGAGGAAAACGCCGTAATTGAATTAGACTTATCAAAAGTTTCTCTTGACTATGCCGGAAAAACAAGCTATAAAGACTTCAACTATTTTGAAGCCGATCATGATGGCGTAACCGATATTCTAAATGCAATTGAAGTTGCTAAAAATGATGATAAAATCAAAGGAATCTCCATTCTTAATAACCAATCTCAACTAGGGTTAGCCCAAATGAAATCGGTGCGAGATAAACTTGAAGAATTCAAAAAAACAGGCAAATTTGTATATGCTTATGCCAATTATTACAGCCAAGGCGAATATTATTTAAATTCAGTAGCAAACAAAGTTTACCTTAACCCAGTGGGTGTAGTAGATTTCAAAGGACTTTCGGCCGAAATTTTATACCTAAAAGAGTTACAAGAAAAATCGGGTGTTAAATTTGAAGTGATTCGTCACGGAAAATACAAAAGTGCGGTTGAACCATTTTTAGCCCAAGAAATGAGTCCGGAAAATCGCGAACAAATGACAGTTTTACTGCAATCCATTTGGAACACCATCGTTGCTGATATTGCAAAAAGCAGAAAATTAACAGTTGCACAGCTTGATGCCATTGCAAACACATTAGGTGCAAGAACACCCGAATTAGCTTTAGCCAATAAATTAGTCGATAAAGTGGCTTATGAAGACGAGTATCATAATGCCATTCGAAATATCTTAAAAGTCGATAAAAAAGAAAAATACAATACCATAAGTATCACAGATTATGCAAAAACAGCCGCGTTAACTGTTGACGACTATTCAAAAGACGATATTATTGCGGTTATCTATGCACAAGGCGAAATCATGAGCGGTGAAGGCGATGTTAACGTTATTGGCGAAGGCTCTATCAAGCGTTCTTTAGAAGAAGCGCGTAATGATGAAGACGTAAAATCCATTGTTTTGCGAGTGGATAGCCCTGGTGGAAATGCATTGACCTCAGAATTAATTTGGAGAGAAATAGAAATTACTAAAAAAGTAAAACCAGTTGTGGTTTCTATGGGTAATTATGCAGCATCAGGTGGTTATTATATTGCAGCAAATGCCAATCGTATTTTTGCTGAACCAAATACCATTACAGGTTCTATCGGGGTTTTTGGTATGTTACCAAACATGAGTCAATTGGGTAAAAATATTGGTATCAATGCCGAACAAGTGAAAACTCATACCAATGCAAACGGTTACAGCATTTTTGAACCAATGGACGAGAATTTTAAAGGTTATGTATTTGAAAGCATTGAAAAAACGTATGCCACATTTTTAAAACGAGTAGCCGAGGGTAGAAATATGTCTACAGCACAAGTAGATGCTATGGCTCAAGGGAGAGTTTGGACCGGAATGGATGCTAAAAAATTAGGCTTAGTAGATGAAATTGGAGGACTTGAAGCGGCAATAAAATATGCTGCAAAATTAGGAAAAACCACTAGTTATAGAACTGAAAATTTTCCTGAATATGAGAAAAATTTTGAAGACTTTTTATCTAACTTTACAGGAATAGCAGCACTTCAAACGAAAGAACAACTCTTAAAAGAACAATTAGGCGAAGAAGGATTTCAAATGCTAGAACAAATAAAACGTGTAAAAAGCAGAAAAGGAATTCAAGCGATGATGCCTTACGAAATTAGTATTCATTAATAGAACAGCATAAAAAATAAAAATCCCAAAGACAATTTGTTTTTGGGATTTTTTTTAAAGTTTAACGAAACCTTTGTTCCAATAGTTCATTTTTGGTACTACTTTTGTAGTATAAATTATAGCCCCTAAATAAACCTATTCAATTCCCTAAAAAATTCACTATGTTAAAAAAAATTCTTAAAATAACAGGCATTAGTTTTCTAGTAATCATACTACTTTTAGTTGCTGCTCCTTATTTGTTTAAAGACAAAATAAAGGAAATGATTACCCAAACGCTTAATGAAAATGTAAATGCAAACATAGCGTTTGAAGAGGTAGATTTGAGTTTTTTTAAAAGTTTTCCAAAGGCAAATGTTACCATTGAAAAATTGAGCATTATTACTAAGGCGCCTTTTGAAAAAGACACGTTGTTATATGCCGGAGAAACCCATGTTACTATGCGCATGACCGAACTTTTTAAAGGTGAAAATGAAGCGATGCAATTAGAGAGTTTTAGCGTAGTTGATGGTATTGTAAATATTATTTTTAATAAAGATGGGTTGGGTAATTTTGACATTGCCCTAAAAGACGAAAAAGAAAAAAAATCGTCAAAAAACAAACCGTTTGTCCTAAAAATACAAGAATATGATGTAGAAAATGTCAAATTTACATACAGTGATGAAGCTTCAAAAATGAAAATGATTTTAGACAGCATTTATCATGAAGGAACAGGGAATTTCGCGGCACAAAAATTAGACTTAGAAACCAAAACTTCTGCAAAATTATCGTTTATACTGGATAAAATGAACTACATGAATAAAGTCGCTATTTCGTTGGAGGCAGTTTTAGGTATCGATTTAGAAAAAAGTAAGTTCGAATTTAAAAACAACAAAGCATTAATCAATCAATTGCCACTAGAATTCAATGGATTTATTCAAATGGTTGACGCTGGGCAAGTGTATGATTTGACTTTCAACACGCCTACTTCAAATTTTAAAAACTTCTTAGGATTAGTGCCTGCAGCCTATTCGGGTGATATTGACAAAGTAAAAACAACCGGACAATTTTCGGTCAATGGAAAAGTCAAAGGAAATTTAACCGAAACAACTATTCCTGCTTTTGATGTAAAAATTGCTTCCAATAACGCGTCTTTCCAATATCCCGATTTACCAAAATCAGTAAAAAATATCGTAATTGATACCCATATCATCAATGAAACGGGTTTGCTAAACGATACGTTTGTGAACTTGAAACAGCTTTCTTTTGCTATCGATCAAGATGTATTTAATGTAAACGCTACCATTAAAAATATCGCAACTAATGCGTTAGTCGATGCGCAATTAAAAGGAACCATCAATTTAGCGAATGTGAGTAAAGCCTATCCGGTAAAATTAGATAAACCCTTAACGGGAATTTTAAAAGCCGATGTAAAAACGAAATTCGATATGCAATCGGTTGAAAAAGCGCAGTACCAAAACATTCAAAATTCGGGAACTGCAAGCTTAATTGGGTTCACTTATGACGGACCAGAAATGGCAAAACCTTTTACAATTAATCAAGCGGCTGTAGCTTTTACAACGCATCAAATTCGCCTTACAAAATTAGAGGCTAAAACGGGTTCATCTGACCTTCAAGCTACAGGAACATTGGATAATTTGTATGGATTTATGTTCAAAAACCAAATCTTAAAAGGGAATTTCAGCATGAATTCGACCAAACTAATCGTATCTGATTTTATGGCGCCTTCGACAACTACAACTGATGAAGGTAAAAAGACAACCGAAGCTGTAAAAATTCCTTCTTTTCTAGATTGCAGCATTACGGCCAAAGCAAAAACAGTAGTTTACGACAATTTGAATTTACAAAATGTGTCTGGAAACCTTGTTGTTAGAGCAGAAACGGTAACACTAAACAACTTAAAAATGGATGTTTTTAGTGGGAAAATTGGACTAAGCGGTTCTGTTTCGACCAAAGGAAAAACACCAGTTTTCAAAATGAATTTAGGCTTAGACAAAGTTTCTATTGCAGAAACGTTTACGCAACTCGACATGATGAAGTCTATCGCGCCAATTGCTGGTGTCATCAATGGAAAACTAAATTCAACGATTCAACTTTCGGGCGATTTACAAAACGATATGACGCCCAATTTAAAAACCATTTCAGGAGATTTATTGGGTCAATTATTATCAACAACCGTTAATGAGAAAAACTCGGCTTTATTGTCTCAATTAGGTTCGAAAGTAAAATTTCTTGACCCAAGTAAATTAAATTTAAACGATGTGAAAGCATCTTTATCGTTCAAAGACGGAAAAGTAACGGTAAAACCATTTGACATTAAATATCAAGACATCAATGTAACTATAGCGGGAAGTCATGGTTTTGATCAAAGCATGAATTACAATGTAAAGTTTGATGTTCCTGCGAAATATTTGGGTTCAGAAGCGACTAGTTTATTAGCAAAATTAACGCCTTCCGACCAAAAGAAAATCGATAATATTCCGGTTAATGCAGTTCTTGGAGGCAACTTTAAACAACCAAAAATTACCACCGACATGCAACAAGCTTCTAAAAATTTGGCGAACCAAGTTTTGAAAATGCAAAAAGATAAATATATTGATAAAGGAACTTCTGCATTGAGCAATTTATTGGGCGGAAACAAAGCAAATGCCACAAAAACTGACACTACAAAAACAACAACACCAAAAGAAGATCTAAAAAACACTGTGAAAGACAAAGCAAGCGATGCCTTGAAAGGACTATTTGGTAAAAAGAAAAAAGAGTAGTTGGATGATAAATGATGGTTTGCTATTTATCAAAAACTCATTTTCACCACATAACCTTCATAGGTTCTCACATTAAAAACAGTGCCGTCTTCAAAAAGTAAGTATTGCCCTTTAATTCCGGCTAGTTTTCCAGAAAAAGTTGGGGTTTTATCTAAATTCAAACTGGTTACTTTTGTAGGATAATGCACTACCGGAAAATCCATTTGAATGATTTTTTCTTCTTTTGGAAAATAATCTTTGACTTCATTGGGCAACCAATCGAATACTTTATTGCGCTCGGTAATTAAATCCATGTTAGGCACTTCGTTTTTCAGCATTTTTTGCCAATTGGTTTTATCGGCAAAATGGTTTTTCAAGGCAACTTCAGTTATTCCAGCTAAATATCTATTTGGAACTTCCACAATTGGAATGGCTTGCACGGCGCCTTGGTCAATCCAGCGTGTAGGTACTTGCGTTTTTCTCGTAACACCCACTTTTACTTCGCTCGATAAGGCTAAATACACCACATGGGGTTGCAATTGCACGCGTTTTTCATACGCTAAATCTCGGTCTTCAATATCTAAATGCGCTGTGGATAATTCGGGTTTCATGATCCAATCGCCCACCGCCGGACTGCTCATAAAACAATCGTAACAAAATCCTTGACGAAAGATTTTCTTCGCTTTTCCACAATTCAAACATTGATACCCTTGAAATTCAATAGCTAGATCTTTCCCTAAAAGCTGATTGAGATTCAAAAAACTATTTTCAAAAACCAAATAATACTGAATCGGGTTACCTAATTCCGTTTGCATTTTAGTCAGCGTGCCTTGATAGATCATTTGTGTTAAGATTTTCTTTTTAGCCTATTTATTTAAAAAAATTGCTATTTTTGGTAAAGTTATTATTCCCAATTCATAATTCAAAATAGAACGCGCTAAATGCCACTACAAATTATAAATTCTTTTGCCACATGGATTTTAAAAAAACGAATTCATCAAATGGAATTGTTTTTAAAATATCCGCATGAAGTACAAGAAGAGTTGTTATTTAGTTTGATCAAATCGGCAGAAGCCACGCAAATTGGGAAAAAATACGATTTTAGTTCCGTAAAAAATTACACTACATTTTCAGAACGTGTTCCGATTGCTTCCTATGAAGAATTAGAACCCTTAATTGAATTGACCCGAAAAGGCGAACAAAATGTTTTTTGGCATTCAAATATTAAATGGTTTGCCAAATCGAGCGGCACTACCAATGCCAAAAGTAAGTTTATTCCGGTGAGTGCAGAAGCATTAGAGAATTGCCATTACAAAGCCAGTAAAGACTTATTATGTTTGTTTTTAAATAATAACGAAGATTCGCAATTGTTTACAGGAAAAAGTTTGCGCTTAGGCGGAAGCAAGCAATTGTATGAAGATAATAATACTTTTTTTGGCGATTTATCGGCAATTTTGATTGATAATATGCCTATTTGGGCCGAATTTAGCTCTACACCCAGCAGTAAAATTTCGTTGATGGGCGATTGGGAAACCAAACTTCCTGCGATAATTAATGAAACCGTAAATGAAAATGTAACCAGTTTAGCAGGAGTGCCGAGTTGGATGCTTGTGCTGTTGCAAAAAGCCTTGGAAACCACCGGAAAATCGAACTTGTTAGAAGTGTGGCCCAATGCTGAAGTTTATTTTCATGGCGGCGTGAGTTTTGAACCCTATAAAGAACAATACAAAAAATTATTTCCGAAAGACAATTTTAAATACTACGAAATTTACAATGCTTCGGAAGGCTTTTTTGCGATTCAAGATCAGAATGGAAGCGATGAATTATTGCTGATGCTTGACTATGGTATTTTTTACGAATTTATTCCAATGGATACCTTTGGCACACTCAACCAACGCGTAATTCGATTGAATCAAGTGGAATTGCATAAAAATTATGCGTTAGTCATCACGACTAATTCGGGGTTGTGGCGTTATTTAATTGGCGATACCATTCGATTTACCTCCTTAAATCCGTATCGTATTAAAGTAACCGGAAGAACGAAGCACCACATAAACGTTTTTGGCGAAGAATTGATGGTAGAAAACACCGATACCGCTTTGGCAAAAACCTGTAAAACATTCAATTGTGAAATGGTAGATTATACCGTTGCGCCTATTTTCATGACCAACAATCAAAAAGGAGCGCATGAATGGATAGTTGAATTTAAAAATCCACCCGAAGATATCGCAAAATTTACGCAAGCTTTAGACGAAAACATACAAGCACTCAACTCTGATTATGAAGCCAAACGCTACAATAATATGACGTTAAACCCGTTAGTACTTCATGTAGCGAGAGAAAATCTATTTTATGAATGGTTGAAACAACAAGATAAATTAGGAGGCCAACACAAAGTGCCGCGTTTGTCTAACGAACGAACATATTTAGAACAATTAATCCAATTAACTTAAAATTTATATCATGCAAAAGAAACTCCCTCTACTCTTACTTGTTTGTGTAATTGCTTTTTCTGCTTGTGGACCAAGACGCTATGGTTGTGGACCAAGACGGTGTGAGGTGAAAACGCCGAAACTACCAACTGTGCCTCAAACGCTGGAAAAAAGTACTTTAAGAATAGTATAAAGAAATGTGTTTATTTTTGAATAAACTTTATTTTGTTTGGCAGAAACAACACCTCTTTAATTCGTTTATAGACTTCGTTTTTGCGTTCGTGTAGCAAATCTTTGATATCATAACTTGATACATTAGCAAGTAATTGCAAAAAGATCTCTAGCTTTTTTTCTCTTCTTTTAACAATAGCTGCATAATTTTCTGACTCATGATCTATAGTAAACATTTCATTAAATTCGTTTAGTGAAATAAACTGATCGGGATACAATGCCATTTTATTTAAAATTTTGATATCGTTTTCCGAAAGATGCTTTACTTTTTTACCTTTAAAATACAACAATTCGGTTTTTTGCCAGTACTGAAAAGGAATTGTTGGATTGAGATAATATGAAATAAATCTTCTTTTTTTATACAACAACCAAACCAATAACAAAATAAATATACCTGCTATGCCATATAAATAATAAGGTTGTTCTTCGTAATAAAAGGGCTCTTCGCTGATTGGGTTTTTTAAGATGTCATTAACATCATTAACAGTAAATCTAAATTCACCCAACTTGTTATTTTTTGCAGCAATTAATAGATATACTTTGTTTTTTATTTGTTTACTATTAAGTACATTGAAAATAAAGTCAGATTTATATTCTTTGCACAAGTTATTTTTAAAGTCAATGAAATATGTTTTTTTGCAATGTTGAATATAAATTCCATCTTGTAAATTAATTTTGACAAGAAAATTATCTACACCTTCACAATCATTAAATGCTTTAGAAATATATCTTTTCCATTTTTTTGTTTTAATATTTAGTTTCCAAACAAATTTGTTATTATGATCAACTATATGATTTTCTTTTATATTTAAACCGCCAAATAAATATAAATTATCATTAATTGAAAAATAATTTGGGTTTGACAATGTAGGTGAATTAAAAATAGAAAAAAAGTCATCCAAAACCCATTCACGTATTTTAAAATCATATTTAGTTAAAATATTTTTATGAGTGAACAAACCGTAACCACCAAAAAAATAAATTTCGTCATTATAAACAAATGAAGAAGCTTCAAATTGATTTTTATGCAAAAATGAGTTATCTATTCTTACTATACTGTCGTTTCGATACTCTAAAACAACACCGCAACCTTCATGAACTAAATAGGTCTTATTCTTAATAGAGAAAGGTAAATACTCATTTAAATTTGCTGGATACTCAGTATGTTTTAGTGGAATTTTTACTTTTTGATTTGTTTTATATACAAATGAATCATTTTCAATTAAAATAATTTGTTGTGTTTTTTCATCGAAAAAAAACAAAGGTTTTTGTTTAAAATAAATATCTTGTGCATGACAAAAAAAGTTAGCAAACAAGGAAAAAATGGCGAAAAAATAATGAATTTTCATATGATTATTTAAAAGTTTAAAATTAGGGATTTGTAATTAATAACGATATGTAAAAATAGCGGAAACTGCGGTTTCTTATATTTTAATATATTTTGAATTTGCATGTAAAGTAAATTTGAAATAAAAAAATTATGAGAAAAAAAATTACATTATTTTTATTATTGCTAATAAATTTAGCTTTTACTCAAGTTCCAAATTATGTGCCAACAAACAATTTAAAGGGATGGTGGCCATTTAGTGGAAATGCAAATGACATTAGTGGAAACGCAAATAATGGAACAGTTAATGGAGCCACTTTAACTACTGATAGATTTGGGAATACTAATAGTGCTTATAGTTTTGATGGGGTAAATGATTTTATTCAAGCACCAAATTATGCTTCAAATAGTTCTTTTACGGTTTCATGTTGGGTAAATATGTCAACTTATAATCTTAATTCTCTTGGCGCTAATGATTTTATTTTCTTTGCAAATCATTCAGGAATTAATAATTTAAGTCGCAATTTTATGATTGGCTATCGTAATTTTGGCAACGAAAATGGCTTCTCTTCTTACATATATAATAGTTCGGGTGCTCAATTAGGCGGTTATGCAACTAATCAAATACCTCCATCTGTTAATTCATGGCATCATTTAGTTAGTGTTTTCGAAAATGGGACTTATATCAAAATGTATTTAAATGGGGTATTATTTTACAATCAAACAAGTAATGTTCCTACTCAAAGTAATATGCCAAGTCTACCTTTATTTTTTGGAATAGGCGTTTCAACACAATTTGATTTCTTGGAAGGGAAATTAGATGATGTTGGTTTTTGGAATCGTGCATTAACACAAGAAGAAATAACATCCCTTTATACTGGTGTGCTATCTTCGGAGACATTTATAAATACAAGTAGTATTCAATTGTATCCAAATCCAGCAAATGATGTTGTTCAATTTAAATCCACAGAAATGGTTGAGAAAATTTCCATTTATAACACGTTAGGGCAATTGGTACAAGAAAACAAAACAAATGGCATGGAAGGTGCTATTTCTATTGAACATTTAGCACAAGGCAGTTATTTTGTTAAAGTTAATAATCAAAAAACAAGTTATACATTACTAAAAAAGTAATTTCAATCCTTTTTTGAAACAACTCTAATACTCCTGCAAGGTCTTTTTTTTGACCTTGTAGGTATTTAAAAATTACACCTACAAGATTTTGAAAACCTTGCAGGAGTAATTAAGGGCACATATTAAATAAATAAAGCTCAAAAACATACGTTTATGAGCTTTATTTTTGTTTTTACTGAGCTACAAATTAAGAAACCGCTTTTAGTCGTTGTAATAAATTCTTATTCAAACTGTTTTCGGCGTAGTCTTTAGTTACTTGCAAGTGCTTGTCGTTTGAACTTGGTAGTTCATACATGGCGTCGGTTAAGATGGCTTCGCACAATGAACGTAGTCCTCTAGCACCTAATTTATATTCTAGGGCTTTTTCAACTATATAATCTAAGGCCTCTTCTTCAAAAGCTAACGTTACCTCATCCATTTCAAACAACTTTTCATATTGTTTCACTAAAGCATTTTTAGGTTCGGTTAAGATGGCACGTAAAGTAGCGGCATCCAAAGGATCCATGTGTGTTAATACCGGTAAACGCCCAATAATTTCAGGAATTAATCCAAAATCTTTAACGTCTTTAGGAATCAAATACTGCAACAAATTGTCTTTATCAATATGATCGGTTCCTAAAGACGAACTATACCCTACGGCTTGTCTGTTCAATCGTTTGGAAATAATGCGTTCAATACCGTCAAAAGCACCACCCGCGATGAATAAGATATTTTGGGTGTTCACTTCCACAAATTTTTGGTCGGGGTGTTTTCTTCCTCCTTTTGGTGGCACATTCACAACCGTTCCTTCTAGTAATTTCAATAAGGCTTGTTGTACGCCTTCTCCCGAAACATCTCGGGTTATCGATGGGTTATCGCTTTTACGGGCAATTTTGTCAATCTCGTCGATAAAAACGATACCTCTTTCGGCTTTAGCCACATCATAATCGGCGGCTTGCAGTAAACGGGTTAAAATACTTTCTACATCTTCTCCTACATAACCTGCTTCGGTTAATACGGTAGCATCCACAATAGCTAGCGGTACGTTCAACATTTTAGCAATGGTTTTTGCTACTAATGTTTTACCCGTTCCGGTTTGACCTACCATTAAAATATTACTTTTTTCAATCTCTACTTCATCGTCTAATTGCTTTTGCATTAAACGCTTATAGTGGTTGTAAACGGCAACACTCATCACTTTTTTAGTTTGATCTTGCCCTATAACATAATCATCTAAAAACGCGCGAATTTCTTTTGGCTTCAACAGAATTAAATCGGCTGCCAAATCAGCATTACCGGTTTGCTTTAATTCTTCTACTACGATACCGTGGGCTTGTTCAATACACTTGTCACAAATATGCGCCGTGATTCCCGCAATTAATAAATTGGTTTCCGGCTTTTTTCTCCCACAGAACGAACATTCTAATACTTCTTTTGCCATTTTTTTGAGTTGGAAGATGGAAGATGGAAGATGGAAGTTGAGAAAACTCCCTACTTCCAGCTCCCTACTTCCGGCTTCAATTATCTTGTTAACACTTCATCAATCATTCCGTATTCTTTTGCTTCAGCAGCAATCATCCAATAATCGCGTTCTGAATCTTGGTGTACTTTTTCAAAAGACTGCCCTGAATGTTTAGATATGATTTCGTATAATTCATTTTTTAATTTCAGCATTTCTTTCAAGTTGATTTCCATATCGGTAGCCACACCTTGTGCCCCACCTGATGGTTGGTGAATCATCACTCTTGAATGAGGTAACGCCGAACGTTTTCCTTCGGCTCCAGCACATAATAATACTGCTCCCATTGAAGCTGCCATTCCGGTACAAATGGTTGCTACATCGGGTTTTACAAATTGCATGGTATCATAAATACCTAATCCCGCATATACACTACCGCCTGGTGAATTGATATAAATACTGATGTCTTTAGACGCATCTACACTTTCTAAAAACAACAATTGCGCTTGAATAATATTAGCTACATAATCATCAACTCCTGTTCCCAAGAATATAATTCGATCCATCATTAAACGAGAAAATACATCCATAGACGCCACGTTCATTTGGCGCTCCTCGATGATGTAAGGTGTCATGCTGCTTACAATTTTATCGTAATATAAACTGTTTACACCATGGTGCTTGGTAGCGTATTTCTTAAATTGCTTCGCCATCTC
>CAISYO010000315.1 GCA_903889745.1 uncultured Bacteroidota bacterium
AGGAGTAAAATTATCTCTAAACAATGAAAAGCATCCATCAAGTTTAGCAACTGTTTTCGCCGGAGTTGACACAGATGCTGTTGCTCAAGCAAGAAAATACTTTTTACCATATCCTGCTTCTTCGCCATCAATTGCTTTATTTAAAGATGGTAAATTAGTTCACTTTTTAGAAAGACACCATATAGAAGGAGGTTCTGCTCAAATGATTGCAGATAATTTAGCGGAGGCTTACAAAGAATTTTGTTGATTTAGATGTTAGATATTTAAATATTAGACAAACCCCATAATGATTATATCATTATGGGGTTTTTAAATTTGAAATATTTTAAAAGTTAAATTGTGCTTGCAACCTTAATAAACTGCCTATTTGTAGATTATTTTTTAAAACAGCGTCTTCATACCTCCTTTCAGACATTGTATATATAGCAACTAATTCAAAGTTTCTAATTGGTTGCCATTCAATTCCAAATTCTAAATCATTTACAGTATAACTTCTCGCATCTAATTCATGTTTTTTACCACCTTTATAATATTGATATTTTACAAATGGTATTAGTACTTGTTTTTTGATTGTTAAATTATACATGATTTGTGCATAACCACCTTCAAGATCTTTTTGTTCAACGGTGTTATTTATAGGATTGTATTGTGGTCCAGTTCCAACATTGTATTCTGCTTGAAATCCAAATGGTTTTGGATAAAGAATTAAACTTGCTGCAACTCTTTGATCCTTGTAAACTGCATTGCCTGTAGTAATTACATTTTTTGTTAACGTATTTACAACATATTTTCCAGTATAACCTTGAATACCTAATTCTAAAATTTGAGTTTTTCCGATGCTGAATGGATAAGCTAATCTAGTTACTAAATGCAAATCATTATTTGCTTCAGGTTTATTTGCTGTTTGACCATTATATGCACCAAAAGCAAAAACACCGTAATCACCACTACCTTTTAGACCAGATGAAACTAATTCTGAATACATTTTTCTTGTTTTAAAAGGTGCCCAGTAAAAGAAAACACCTAAATCACGTTCGTTAGAAACAGCGCTATTTAAAGCATCATTTCTATCTAAAGCTAATCTGTTTTGACTTGATTGCATGTTTTCAAAACCATAAGGAACCTTACTTTGTCCAAATCTTAATCTATATTCTTTCTTTTTATCTAATGATAAATCAAAATATGCATCTCTTAATTGAACAAAATGCAATCCTGTTGCTGAAGCTGAAGAAGCAAAATCTGGTTGAATATAAACATATACTCTTTCATGAACATTACCAAAAAGTATTAATCGAGCTCTTCTAATAAAAAATCCTCCATTTTTTCCCCAAGATTTATCACATTGTTCACAACCTAAATCTTCATTTGTTTCAAGTAATCTGTTGTATCTAACTTGAGCATAACCTCTAATTGCAAGAGCCTCATACCATTTTACACTTGGTACTTTTGGCGCTTCAACAGTTTTTACTACACTATCTGTTTTTACTGTTTCTTGTCCAATTGTTGAATAAGAAAGCAAACTGCTCACTGTTAATAACATTAATCCTAAAAAGCACTTCTTTTTCATTCTATAATTTTTTGCGATTATATCTTAATTTTTAACGCAAATATTTATAAATTAAT
>CAISYO010000316.1 GCA_903889745.1 uncultured Bacteroidota bacterium
AAGTTTCGGTTTTTAATATAGAAATAAATGAATTACTCAATTACAAACTCATGCTCTGAAAAAGCACCAAAATTTCCTCCACCAGAGAATAAAGCAGCACCATTATTCAAGTTATTCATTTTATATTCTCCAGATATTGTTGAACTTGTATACATACCATCTCCGTAATCATCATAAATCACAAAAGTATAAGTACCAGGAGCCAAACATTTCACAACTGAGAAAGTACTTCTGTCAGCAAAACCTAATGCAGCATATCCTGTAATAGCAGTACCTGCAGCATTAAAACCACCTGAATCAATTAAGTTGTCAGATGAATCATACAATTCCCAAGCAGTTTCTTCAGGGTAGTTATCAAATTTAATTGATAATCTAGCACGAACAGAGGCACAAGGTCTATATAAATTAAATGTTGATTTTGAAGAACCAACGCCACTTAAGACACCATTAGAATAGGATCCGTAAAAAGTAGTTTGATTTAAGTTATTTGAAGGTTCCAAACCAACAACAATTTTATTTCCATCTACTAAACTATTACCTATAATAGTTACATTATACTTTCCTTCTTTAGAACCTGCTGGTATAGTTACAGTTGCGGGAACTGTAAAATTTGCGGCACCATGTGTAGTTGAAGCATCAACTACTAGATTAAAGATTCTATCCGAACCAGTTGCTTCAGAAGCTAAAATTTTACCCTCTGCCACAACTGTTTGACCATCAGAAAGCTCAACTGTTTGGTAATTTTCTAATCCAACATAATTAGCCGTTTGGCTATCAGCTGAAATATCTTCTTCACAACTCAACATTGAAAAAGCCAATGTTAGAGAAGCAAAATACGCTATTGATTTTTTTAATTTCATTATTTTCAAATTTAAAATTAATTTTGACCTGTTATACTTGGATTATTATCCATTTCAACTTGAGGTATTTGGAATGACATTTCATCAATATCATACGCAAAAGATTGACCAGCACGGAAAACGTGATTTGTACCTCTAGTAACAGTAGCTTGATTACGTTTTAATGCTAAGTAACTTTTACCTTCACCCCAAAACTCAATTCTGGTTTGATTGTAAATAGCTTGTTTAAGTGCATTACCAGTTAAAGGATCAACATATGCATCTACTGCAGAAGTTCCACCTGTTAAACGATTTGCCATAAATTCTTTCAATCTAGCTTTAGCGGCAGCCTCATTACCAGTTTTAGCAGCAGATTCAGCACTTAACAAATAAAACTCATCTACACGCATAAAAATATAATCGGTAGTAATAATTTGTTGTCCACCAGCAGTTCTACCATCATGATAAAATTTACCTATAGGCATTCTGTTAGTTGTCCCTGAAGTACCAAATTGAGTGCGTCTAATATCACCAGTTGTCGGTATCAAAGATAATAAACCTGTATCGATAGTTTTTCTATCACCAGCCCATTGGTAACTGTAAGTATAATAATCAACTTGACCCCACCAGTTAATTAACTGATGACCCATTTCAGTTGTAATATCATACCCCCACATCCAAGAAGGCGTATTTACATTACTAAATCCTGAACCAACACCAGGGAAAGCCAATTGAGCAGTTGTAGTTAATGGATAAGCACCAGAATTAATAATTTGTTCTGAATAGGTCATAGCATTAGGATAATCACCCATTGCTGCATAAGTATATGCTAATAATCCTTTAGCAATATTTTGATTGATCTGTTGTTTGCTAGTTGGTGCAAAACCATCTAATAAAGTAATAGCATCTAGTAAATCATTCTCAATTAAATCATATATTTGAGAAGCAGGTACTTTAGCAGCAGTTCTTGATTCACCATCATTATATGGTAAAATTGGTTGAGAAGGATCATAAGATCTTTGGAAGATTTGAGCTAGATAAAAATAAGCATAAGCACGATAAGCCTTAGCTTGACCTAAAAGATGTCTCGCTTCTTGCCCAGTTGGCTCTGCATTATTACCTCCAAAAGACAAGATAATGTTGCTAGACAAATTAATTACTTTGTAATAATAACGCCAAATAATGCTATTTTCTTCACGAGAAAAATCTACAGTAGAAACTAAGTTAGCAGTATTTTGATACCATCCATAAGAATTAGCAGATAATGCCATGTCACCAGACAGCATATCCAACCAAATATCAACACCTTTTTGACCTAAGTCATAATGTCTACCAGCAGCTGTTCCACCAGGCTGGATTAACAAACTACCAATACCATTAAGACCACCTTCTACTAATGCAGGGTTAATATTAACATTATTAGCAATATCTTCACTCGTAATAACATTCGTGTTTCTTACGGGATCTAGGAAATCTGAACTACATCCAGCTGTTACAAGCGATGTAGCTACTATGAAATAAATTAATTTTCTTTTCATATTACAATTTTTTAAAATTCAATTTTAGTACCAAAACTAAATGTAGTCATTGGCATGTATATTCCAGAATTAGATGAGTTAATCAAAGTTGATGGATTAAGACCGTTTCTTGCACTAAACATCAATAAATTATCTCCTGAAACAAATAAGTTACATTTAGACAAGTGTAATTTATTTAAGAAAGATGAAGGTATATTATAACCTAATCTTACATTATTTAATGATAGGAAATCTGCTTTAGTAAGAAAACGAGTTGAAGCTGCATTAAAATTTACATCTGAAGCAACACCAGAAGATAATCTTGGTACATCAGTAACATCACCATATTGTTTCCAAGCATTGTGAATATCTCTATGCCAGTTATTAGCACCAATCAAGTCACCATTATCCATTAATTGAGCATATCCATTGTCATAAACATGACCACCAACACTATAACTAAATTGAGCTGTTAAATCAAAATTCTTATATGCAGCATTTAAACGGAATGCTCCTCTTACTTTAGGGATTGCAGATTTTCCAGTATATTTTTGTGTAGCTTGTGCATAATTATTTGTAGTAGTTTTTAAAACTTTAGCATTTGGATTATCATTCATGTAAATAGTCATACTACCAATAGGAGCATCACCATTATCAAAAAAACCATTATCATTTATATCATTATAATATAAATTCCATAAACCTTCTCCAGTTGCAGGATTTACTCCAGCCCACTCACGCAAATACCAATCATATAATGAACTACCTTCAGATAATCTTCCATCTAATACTTTTTTCTCACCAGTAAATATATCAGTTGGCATTTCTGTAATTTCATTTTTCAAAATCTCACCATTGACACCAATAGATAATTTCAAATCTTCAGAAGTTTTAGCTTTGATAATATGAGCCATCAAATCAAATTCAATACCACTATTACGCAACTGTCCATCATTAATTTGCATTGAAGTATAACCAATAAATGGAGGTAATGTTTGAGTAAAGAATAAATTATCAGTATTCTTAACGTAATAGTCTAAATTAAAATCAATCGTTTCGTTGAAAAATGTAGATTCTATACCAAACTGAGCAATTTTAGAAGTTTCCCAAGTTAAATCAGGATTAGCTAAAGTTGAACTTTCTGTGAATGAATAGTCTCCATTAGGAGTTTGATTGATTGATGAAAGTTGCCATCCATATTGTAAACTAGTACCTTGATCACCAATTAAACCATAACTAGCCTTTAATTTTAAGAAATCAATAAAACTTAATTTAGATATGAAATTTTCTTTAGATACAATCCATCCCAAACCTGCAGAACCAAAAGTTCCCCATTTGTTATTGATAAAACGTGAAGAACCATCTCTTCTTATAGATGCAGTTAAGAAATATTTTTGGTTATAGTTATAATTTAACTGTCCAAAATAACTATCCAATGTCCATCTTTGAGAATAAGAAGAAGCTCTACCATAGGCAGAAGTATATTGAGATAAATCTAAAGTATTAGGTAAAATTGCCCCTGTTGCAGCAGCATTAAAATCCTTAAAAGTATTTGCTGTTGACTCATGCGCAGCAAAAACCTCTAAACCATGATTTCCAAAAACATGACTGTAACGTAATAATTGTAAGAAATTTTGATTTACTGTAGAACTAACATCTTTGAATAATGCACCATAGTCAGCAGAAAAACCTCCATAATATGGATTACTTCTAGATGAACCATCAAATTGTTGGTATTGACCACTATATCTTGTTTCAAAAGCTAAGTCTTTTGTAAAATTAACAGATAAATTAAAGTTACCTAATAAAGTTGTTGCATCAGTTTGAGATAAATCATATTTAGCATCAGCGATACCATTAGTACTATTCCATGCTCTACGACCATATATACTTCCGTAATCATATTGATTTCCACCAAAAATTGGATCAGCAACTAAATTACCTGATGAATCTCTTAAGTATAAATCATATATAGCAGGAGTAGTATTTGTTAATGCAAAAATATTTCCTGAAGAACCTGAAGAACCTTCACTATCAGAAGAATTTGTATATCTAGCACCAGTATAAGCCATATTACCACTTACTTTTAACCATTCTTTTGGTTTGTGCTCAAGATTAATTCTAGTTGTATAACGTTTGTAGTTAGAGTTAATAGCATAACCTTGATCATCTAAATATCCAAATGAAGTAGAATAACGAGTTGTTCCATTACCTCCACTAAATTGAACGTTTGCTTCGCTTCTATAACCAGTTCCAAAAGCAGCATCAGACCATTTAGCTGGATCATATCTTCTTGTTACACCATTAGCCATCTTTCCTGTTATAGGATTAATTAACTGAGAACCATCAACATTCCAAATGTTATATTGGCTATTAATAGTTTCACCTGTTCCATCACCATACAAATTAGCATTTGCATAAGAAACTGGATTTAAATACCCTAATACCATCCCTTTAGTTTTTAACGAACTCCATGCTGTTTCGATATATTCTTCAGGAGAATCAATAACGTTATAATTTGGCAACATTAATGAGTTTATACTAGTTTTAAGATCAACTGAAACAACAGTTTTACCTGTCTTACCTTGCTTTGTAGTAATTAAGATTACCCCATTTGCACCCCTAGACCCATAGATCGAAGTTGCAGCAGCATCTTTTAAAACAGTTATATTTTCAATATCCGCAGGATTAATAGCACTGATATCACTACTATAAGGAGCGCCATCAACTACATATAAAGGTGATTGATTTCCATTAACAGAACCAAAACCACGAATACGAATAGTTGCGTCGCTACCCGGAGCACCTGAACCAGTAATTACATTAACCCCAGCTACCTCACCTCTTAAAGCTTGAGAAATATTAGAAACCGTTTTTGCTTCTAAATTTTCTTTTACTAATTTAGTTGCAGTACCGGTAAATGCTTCTTTAGAAGTTTTACCATAACCTACAACAACTAAATCTTCAAGAACAGTTGCTTTTAATGTTACATTATAACTATCGGATGCACCAATAGCTACACTTTGTTTTTTTCCAAGATATGAAATTTCTAACACATCCCCCGATTTTGCTTTGATAGAATATTTTCCATCAAAATCAGTTGCAACAACATTATTAGTGCCTTTTACAGCTACAGTTGCACCAACAGCAGGTCCTAGTTCGTCAGAAACGACACCTGTTACAGTTTTCTCTTGCGCGAACGAAAACTGCATTGTAAACGCTACTAAAAGCGTAAAAATCCATTTGTACTTCGATCTCATATTAAATTTATTTGAGTTAGTTATTCTGCAAACTTCTTAATTATTTCTTAAATAAACAAATTTTACTACAAAATATTACAATTTTATTTATGTTAAAGTTTTGGACAAAAAAAACATTTTATTGAATAATCTGATTATAAATATAAATATATCTCAAAAAAGTAACCCCAAATGTTATATTTTTGTCAAAAAAAAGGAATGTTAACTAAACGTTATAGCAATTTAAAAAGGGAATGTGGAACCGATGAGGCAGGAAGAGGTTGTCTGGCAGGGCCTGTTACTGCTGCTGCAGTACTTTTACCCGACAACTTTGAACATGAGCTACTTAACGATTCTAAGCAACTTTCTGAAAAAACTCGATCCTTATTAAAACCAATTATAGAAGCTAAATCAATTTCTTTTGCCGTTACTCATATTTATAGTATAGAAATTGATGAAATTAATATTCTAAATGCGTCAATGAAAGCCATGCAGGAATCCGTTTTACAACTTAATCCGTTACCAAACTATATAATAGTAGATGGAAATCGCCCACTGAATGGAAAATTAGGCATGAAACAAAAAACAGGGAAAATTTTCACACCTAATGAAATTGAACTTTTAAAATCAATTCCAAACACGAGCATAATAAAAGGGGATAGTAAATTTTTGAGTATTGCTGCTGCGTCTATTTTAGCAAAAACGTACCGAGACGAATATATGGATATGATTCATGAAGAATTCCCTATGTACAATTGGAATAAAAACAAAGGCTATCCAACAAAGGATCATCGGGAAGCCATCAAAAAATATGGTCCTTGCAAATACCATCGAATGAGTTTTCGATTATTGCCAGAACAACTGGCTTTGGATTTATGATTGAAGATACACGATTTTAGATTTTAGAAGTAAAAATCTCGGCTTCGAACAAAAACTCTAAATGTTTCAGAATTTTTGCTTTTACTTCTTGTTCGTTTATTTCTTTTCCTAATTCAACGTGCATAGAAGTAACTGCTTTTCCTTTTATACCACAAGGAATAATATTATCAAAATAACCTAAATCGGCATTCACATTTAAAGCAAAGCCATGCATAGTTACCCAGCGTGATGCACGAACCCCCATGGCACAAATTTTTCTGGCAAATGGCGTACCTACATCAAACCAAACTCCGGTTTCTCCTTCGCTTCGTGTTCCGTGTAAACCATATTCTGCTAAAGTTAAAATAATAGCTTCTTCTAAAAAACGTAAATATTTATGAATATCGGTAAAAAAGTTTTCCAAATCTAAAATAGGATAACCCACAATTTGTCCTGGTCCGTGATACGTAATATCGCCCCCCCTATTTATTTTATAAAAAGTTGCTCCTTTTGCTTTCAATTGTTTTTCAGACAATAATAAATTAGACACATCTCCACTTTTCCCTAATGTATATACATGCGGATGCTCTACATAGAGCATAAAGTTGGGTGTTGGGAGTTGAGAGTTATCTTTTCTATTTTGAATTTTGATATCCACTATTTCTTTGAACAATGATTCTTGATAATCCCAAGTCTCTTTATAATCTTTATTGCCTAAATCTTGCAGTTGGACTTTTTTGTTCATTTTAACCGAAATTGTATTTTGAAAAAGTTTTACAAAGATACAAATAGTTTTTTGATGGTGAAAGTTGGGTGTTGAAAGATGGGTGATAGAAGAATTAAAAGCGAAAATTGACCCGAGTCGAAGCCGAATGGAGCGAAGCTAAACTTGAAACTTTGAACTATAAACTCGAAACTTTGAACTTGAAACAAAATAAATTATCTTTGCACGTTAAAATACAATACTATGCAACTTTCGGAACAAGAAATCATTAGAAGAGACAAACTAAACGCTTTGCGCGAATTAGGCATTAATCCTTATCCTGCAGATTTATTTCCTGTGAATCACACTTCAAAGCAAATCAAAGCCAATTTTACAGAAGGTAAAAAAGTTATTTTGGCTGGACGTTTAATGAGCGTTCGTGATCAAGGTAAAGCCGCTTTTGCTGAAATTCAAGATAGCGAAGGCAGAATGCAAGTATATTTTAACAGAGATTTTATTTGTCAAGGAGAAGACAAAACACTTTACAATCAGGTTTTTAAAAAATTAACTGATTTAGGTGATTTTATTGGAATTGAAGGTGAATTATTTATGACGAAAGTAGGTGCGATGTGTGTTCGTGTGGATGATTTTAAAATGTTGAGCAAAACATTGAAACCGCTTCCGTTACCAAAAACCGATGAAGAAGGAAATGTGTTTGATGCCTTTACCGATCCTGAATTACGTTACCGAATGCGCTATGTTGATTTAGTGGTGAATCCGCAGGTGAAAGAAGTTTTTGTAAAAAGAACAAAATTGTTCACTGCTATGCGAACGTTTTTCAATGAAGCAGGTTACATGGAAGTGGAAACTCCCGTTTTACAATCAATTCCTGGAGGAGCAGCTGCAAGACCATTTATAACACATCATAATAGTTTAGATATTCCATTATATATGCGAATTGCTAACGAATTGTATTTGAAAAGATTAATTGTTGGTGGATTTGATGGTGTTTACGAATTTTCGAAAAACTTCCGTAACGAAGGAATGGACAGAACCCATAATCCAGAATTTACCGCCATGGAAATTTACGTAGCTTACAAAGACTACAACTGGATGATGAATATGACCGAAAATTTACTAGAATATTGCGCTAATCAAGTAAATGGAACAACCGAAGCTACTTTTGGCGAACATAAAGTAAACTTCAAGGCACCGTATGCAAGAGTTACCATGACCGATGCTATCAAACAATTTACTGGTTTTGATATTACCGGAAAATCGGAAGACGAATTGCGTGAAGCAGCAAAATCTATGGGAATCGAAGTAAACGAAACCATGGGTAAAGGCAAATTAATTGATGAAATTTTTGGTGAAAAATGCGAAGGCAACTTCATTCAACCCACTTTTATTACCGATTATCCGAAAGAAATGTCGCCATTATGTAAATCGCACCGAGATAATCCTGAATTAACAGAGCGTTTTGAGTTAATGGTTTGTGGAAAAGAAATTGCGAATGCATATTCAGAACTAAATGACCCAATTGACCAACGCGAACGTTTTGAAGCGCAAATGGCTTTAGCCGAAAAAGGTGATGATGAAGCTAACGGAATTATTGACGAAGATTTCTTACGCGCTTTAGAATATGGAATGCCACCAACTTCTGGATTAGGAATTGGTATGGATCGATTAACCATGTTTTTAACAAATAATCCGTCGATTCAAGAAGTATTGTTTTTCCCTCAAATGCGTCCTGAGAAGAAAGGTCCAGAATTAACGGAAGATGAAAAACACATTATTGAAATTTTAAAAGCTAACGAAGGTATTTCAATTGGCGACTTAAAAATAAAAGCTGATTTAAGCGGAAAAAAATGGGACGCTGCCAGCAAAGGAATTAGCAAACACGGCTTGATGAAAATTACAGTCGATGGCGAAAATAAAATTGCAGAATATTTAGGAAAATAAATAAAAGGGACTCATATGAGTCCCTTTTATTATGGATTTAAATTTATGTTCTGCTGTTGATTAAACCTTTTTAAAAAAGGTGGGTCTTATTATCAAACCCTTAAATAAAAAGAACCTATGAAAAAATTAATTGTAACCATCGTTTTAGTAATTTCATCGCTATCATTTGCACAAGAAAAAAGCAAATTAAGTCCTGAACAACAAACAGAATTGCAAGTCAAAAAAATGACTTTGGATTTAGATCTTGATGCTAATCAACAAAAAGAGTTAAGAACAATTCTATTAGAAAATACCAAAAAAAGAGAGGCGAAAAAGATGACATTAAAAGAAAAAATGTCAAAAGGTCAAAAACCAACTCCAGATGAGCAATTTGAAATGAAAAGTAAAATGCTAGATGATAAAATAGAACATAAAGCGCAACTGAAAAAAATTCTAAAACCAGAACAATTTCAAAAATGGGAACAAAAACTAAACTATCGTAAAGAAATAATTGCTAAATCTAAAAGGATGGCAAAAGAAAATAAAGAATAGTTCTAAAAGTTAATACTCTTTTTTTTGTTTTTATTCTAAAAAAATTTTAGATTTGACAAACTAAAAATAAATTTTAAACAAATTATGAAAAAAATAATCGTTGCATTTGTATTGTTTTTTAGCTTTTCAATAACGACTAATGCTCAAGAGACCATAAAAGTAAACTCTCAAGAAAAACAAATTAAATCTGTTGAAACAAAAAAAGTTGTTTTTGATGATTTAGCAAAAAAAGACACTTATGAATTGGTTAAATTATTGCAATTAGACCAACAAATGGCAAAAGATTTAAATGGATTATTTATTTACAAATACAATCAATTAAATTTAGCTAAAAATGAAAATGAAAAAAATCAAATTAGCGAGCGAATAGAAGCTAAATTAAGAGCTACATTTACTCCAAGTCAAATGGATAAAATTGCAAGTCAACCTGATTTACTTAAAAGATTAATTCATTAAAAAAAGTCCCGATTTTTCATCGGGACATTTTTTTTATAACTCTTTTGCTGTTTCTACAATTGCTTTAATTGTAAAATCTAAATCTTCATACGTTAAAGCATCAGTGATAAACCATGTTTCATAGGCCGAAGGGGCAATATACACACCGCGCTTTAGCAAGCCATGAAAAAACTTCTTAAATGTTTCGTTATCGCCATTTTTAGCCGTTGCAAAATCATAGACAGGATTAGCGTCAAAATGAAGTGAAATCATTGATCCTACCCTATTTATTGTATGAATGACATTTGCTTCCGATAAAACTTTTTTAATTCCGTTTTCTAAATAGACAGTTTTTTCAGCTAATCGATTAAAAATTTCAGCATCTGCATTTAATGCTTTAAGCATTTCTAATCCGGCTGCCATAGCCAATGGATTTCCAGATAACGTTCCTGCTTGATATACTGGACCAAGTGGCGCTAAATAATTCATAATTGTTTCGCGAGCAGCAAAAGCTCCTACTGGCAAACCTCCGCCTATCACTTTTCCAAAACAAACGATATCGGCTTTAACACCGTATAATTCTTGAACACCACCTTTTGCTAGACGAAATCCGGTCATTACTTCATCAAAAATAAGCAAAGTTCCGTTTTCAGAACAAATAGTTCTTAAATCTTCTAAAAAACCGCTTTTTGGAGGAATACATCCCATGTTTCCCGCAACAGGTTCTACAATAATTGCAGCAATTTCATTCTTGTTTGATTCAAATAAGGCTTTAACATTTTCGATATCATTGTAATTTGCTAACAACGTATCTTTTGCTGTTCCTGCTGTAACTCCAGGGCTATTGGGCACACCAAACGTACTCAACCCGCTTCCTGCAGCAATCAAAAAAGAATCGGAATGGCCATGATAACAACCCGAAAATTTTATTATTTTATCACGCTTTGTATATCCTCTTGCCAAACGAATGGCACTCATACAAGCTTCTGTACCCGAATTTACAAAACGAATTTTATCAATATTAGGCACCATTGAAATGGCTAATTTAGCTATTTCAGTCTCTAATTCGGTAGGCATCCCAAAAGAAGTTCCTTTTTTTGCTTTTTCAATAACTGCATTAACAACAGGTTCATAGGCATGACCTAAAATCATTGGACCCCATGAATTGATATAATCAATCAATCTATTTCCGTCTTCATCATATAAATAGGCGCCCTTTGCTTCTTTTACAAAAATTGGCGTTCCCCCAACTCCTTTAAATGCTCTTACAGGAGAATTTACACCACCTGGAATCACTTTATTTGCTTCAACAAATAATTCGCTACTTCTTTTGTATAACATTATTTTATTTTTATTTTTTGACCTATTGAAATGGTATTATCCACAAGATTATTCATCTTTTTTAAATCTTCCACCGTTTGATTGAACTTTTTTGACAACGAATACAGTGTATCACCTTGCTGAATGGTATAATATACCTCTGAAATTTCCAATACAGGGTCTTTTTTGACAGGAACAAAATTTCTATTCAACACCTCATTATCGTATTTATATAACTCGAATCGTTCAATTAATCCAATTAATTTATCGGGATATTTTACATCGGTAGCATAACCTGCCGCTTTTAATCCTCTAGCCCAGGATTGATAATCGCCTTTATCTAATTTAAACAAAGTTGCATATCTGCTTCGCGAAGTTAAAAACAAAGAATGATCTTTATACGATTCTGAGGGTTGCGCATATTTTCTAAAACACTCTTGTTCGGCATCGTCATCGTGTTTTACGCTTTCGCCTGTCCAACCTTTGTGGCATTTAATTCCGAAATGATTGTTAGCAGATTGAGCTAATCTTCCTTTTCCAGCCCCCGATTCTAATATTCCTTGCGCTAAAATTATACTTGCCGGAATGCCGTGCGCTTTCATGTTGTTTTTTGCAATCTCATTGAAATTAGCAACATATTGCTTAATTTCCTCTTCATAGGTTCTTACATTTGAAGTTGCTTCTAGTTGAATTTCATCACCGTTATTGTTTTTTTGGTTCGATTCAATTGGAGATTTAGATTGCTTGGTATCTGTTGTTGAAACTACTTTTTTCTTGGCAGTTGTTGTTTTTGTTTTCGAAGTAGTTCTTACAATAGATCTTGAACTTGTACAACTTAACATTAAGAAAACAAGAAAAAGTAGGCTAATTTTTTTACTCATTATACTGTATTATTTTTTTATTTTTTGCTTTTAAAACTTGATTCATTCCTGCAATACCCTTTAATCCACCGGTGTGAATTGCTAAAATTTTTGAATGAGGCGGAAAAAAATTGTTCTGAATTAAATCAATTATCCCAAACATCATTTTTCCAGTATAAACAGGATCTAAAGGAATTTTGGTTTCTTGATAAAATTGGTTCAAAAAATCAATCAGTTCCTCTGAAACTTTTCCATACCCCCAAAAATGATAGGTACAATTAACGTTCCAATTTTTTTTCTGCACAAAATTACAAATTACATCAGACAAAAAATCACCTTTTAGCGAAGAAAATCCAATAATCTGTTGGATTTCGCTCGACGAGTTGATTATTCCAGAAATAGTACCACCAGTTCCTATGGCACAACAAATGTGAGAAAATTCACTTTTGTCTTCAGAAGTTAATATTTCTTCGCAGCCTTTTATCGCTAAATCATTAGTTCCACCTTCTGGAATAAGGTAAAACAAACCAAACATCTGTTCTAATTTCGATAAAAATTCGGGTGATGTTTTATCACGATAGCTTGTTCGATCTATAAAATGAAATTGCATTCCGTGTTCATGAGCAAATTTTAATGAAGGATTTTCTCCAATTTTATCTATTAATTCTTCACCCCGAATAATTCCAATTGTTTCAAAACCAAATTCTTTTCCGGCACCGGCAACAGCAACAATATGATTTGAAAAAGCCCCGCCAAAAGTGAGTAATTTTTTATATCCTAATCGTTTTGCTTCGGCTAAATTATATTTTAATTTTCTAAATTTATTCCCAGAAATTACAGGATGCAACAAGTCTTCTCTTTTGATAAAAAGTTCAATTCCATTAGAAAAATGAATCGGTATTTTTTGGTTACTTGATTTCATACATAAAAATAATTGTTTCGTCATGTAAATATTTAAAAACTAATACAATCATTTGCTGCAAAGTTCCTAAATTTGTAGCTATGAACAATAAAATAGATCCAAATAATTTAAAAGAAGGAGAAGATTTTTATTACACTCCCGAAGGCTATAAATGTTTTACCGAAAAATACCATTTAAAGCGAGGATATTGCTGTAAAAGCGGATGCCGACATTGCCCCTACGGCTTTGATAAAAAAACAGGAACAAATAAGAAACAAGACAAATAGATTAAAGATATTCAGACCTTTCCATCTGAAAATCCAAAATCTAAAAATCCAAAATCTAAAAAAATGACATTTCAAGAACAAATAGCAGAAGGTATTCCAGCAGTATTGCCACAACCAAAAGCTTATGATACAACCATAAATCATGCGCCTAAGCGAAAAGAAATTCTTTCGGAAGAAGAAAAAAAGTTAGCTTTAAAAAATGCTTTGCGCTATTTTGATGCCAAACATCATGCCACGTTACTTCCTGAATTTAAAGCCGAATTAGAACAATATGGTCGAATTTATATGTATCGTTTACGACCTGACTATGAAATGAAAGCAAGACCTATTTCAGACTATCCGGGAAATTCTGAACAGGCAAAAGCTATTATGTTGATGATTCAAAATAATTTAGATTATGCAGTAGCACAACATCCGCATGAATTAATTACTTATGGAGGAAATGGTGCG
>CAISYO010000317.1 GCA_903889745.1 uncultured Bacteroidota bacterium
CAAATGGGTGGTTTAGAATGTGGAAAATGTCACTATTAATAAAATAATTTAAGAAGCTAATATACTATACAATGGCATCAAACAAAAAATACTGGAAAAGTGTTGAAGAACTAAACGAAAATAGTTCTATTGTTGAGACGCTAAGAAACAACGAGTTTGTGGAACCAATTCCAGTTGAGGACTTTTTAGGAGATAAAGAATCTTTGTCTTCTTCTTCAACTACTCGTCGTGACTTTTTAAAATATGTTGGATTTAGCACTGCAGCGGCATCATTAGCTGCTTGTGAAGGTCCTGTTGTAAAGTCAATTCCTTACGTAGTTCAACCAGAAGAAATCATTCCTGGTGTTGCTGATTTTTATGCAACTACTATGGCAGACGGTTTTGATTTTGCTAATATTTTAATCAAAACTCGTGAGGGTCGTCCTATTAAAGTTGAAAATAATAATTTAGCGGGAGCAAGAACTGGAGCAAATGCAAGAGTTCATGCTTCGGTACTTTCATTATATGATAGTTTACGTTTAAAAAATCCAAAAATTGCAGGTAAAGCCTCAAATTGGACTGAAGTAAATACTAAAATTAAAGCTAGTTTAGAAGACGCTAAAGCAAAAGGGGGAAATATTGTGGTTTTAACAAACACAATGGCAAGTCCATCAACTGATGCTTTGATTGCTTCTTTAGTTGCAAAATATCCAACTGCGAAACATGTTGTTTATGATGCAGTATCTGAATCAAATACCTTAGATGCATTTCAATCGGTATATGGTGTAAGGGGTATGGCTAACTATGATTTTTCTAAAGCGGATGTTATCGTTTCAGTTGGAGCAGATTTCTTAGGAGATTGGCAAGGTGGTGGTTTTGATGCAGGTTATGCTCAAGGTCGTATACCTAAAAACGGAATGATGTCTAAGCATATTCAAATCGAAGCTAATATGTCTTTAGCAGGTGCTAATGCCGATGTTAGAATTCCTTTGAATATTGCCGCTCAAAAACAAGCCTTAGTTAAAATATATAATATTGTAACTGGTGTTTCTGTAGGAACATCAAAAATTGATAAATATGAAGAGGCTATTGTAAAAGCGGCTAAACAATTAAAAGCAGCCGGAAATAAAGGTGTTTTTGTAACTGGTTTAGACGATGTTAATGCTCAATTATTGGCTTTAGCTATTAATAATGCATTACAATCTGCTGCATTTAATCCTTCAGATGCAATCCTTACAAGAAAAGGAGATGCAAAAGCGGTTGCTCAATTAGTAGCCGATATGAAAGCTGGAAAAGTGCATACGTTAATTATGAACGGTGTTAATCCAGCGTATACTTTAGCTAATTCGCAAGAGTTTGTTGCTGCTTTAAAATCGGTTAAATTATCAGTTGCATTCTCAATGAAAGAGGATGAAACCTCTAGTTTAACTTCAATTGCGGCTCCTGCTCCACATTACTTAGAATCTTGGGGAGATGTAGCAATGACTAGAAGTAACTACAGTATTGTACAGCCTACGATTCATCCTTTATTTAATACAAAACAATTCCAAGAAGCATTATTGACTTGGACAGATAGTACTGTAGCTTATTATGATTTCTTAAAATCTTTCTCCGCTTCTTCTTTAGCAGGAAAATCTTGGAATCAAGCGGTTCATGATGGTTTTGTAGCTTCTGTTGCAAGTCCATTATCAGCTTCGGGTGTAAATTATAGTGCTGCTGCTTCGGCTTTAGCACAAGCAAAATCTTCTAATTTCGATTTAGTATTATATTCTAAAGTTGGAATGGGAGATGGACAACAAGCAAACAACCCATGGTTACAAGAATTCCCAGATCCTATTACTAGAGTTTCTTGGGATAACTATGTTACTGTTGCAAAAGCAGATGCTGAACAATTAGGATTAAAAAATTGGAATGTAGCTAATGGTGGTTTAAACGGAAGTTATGCTACTATTAAAGTAGGAAATGCTACTTTAGAAAATGTACCAGTTGTTATCCAACCAGGTCAAGCAAAAGGAACGTTAGGTTTAGCTTTTGGATATGGTAAAAAATTAGGTTTAAAAGAAGAAATGCAAGTTGGTGTAAATGCTTATGCCTTATATGCTAATTTAAATTCAAATCAATCTGCAACGATTACTGTAGCTGATGGTGAACATGAGTTTGCTTGTGTGCAGTTACAAAAAACGTTGATGGGTAGAGGAGATATTGTTAAAGAAACTACTCTAGAAGTATTCAATACTAAAGATGCTAAAGAATGGAATCCAATTCCTATGGTATCTTTAGACCATAAACCAACAGCAGCTACTGAAGTTGATTTATGGGATTCATTTGATCGTTCAACAGGTCACCATTTCAATTTGTCAATTGATTTGAACGCTTGTATAGGATGTGGAGCTTGTGTTATTGCCTGTCACGCCGAAAACAACATACCGGTTGTAGGTAAAGATGAAATTAGAAGAAGTAGAGATATGCACTGGTTGCGTATTGATAGATATTATTCATCGGAAGCTACTTTTGCTGCAGATGTTGAATTAAAAGATGGTACTTCAGGATTAATGAATTCGATTGATACCTTCTCAGGAATGGAAGATCCTTCAGAAAATCCACAAGTTGCTTTCCAACCGGTAATGTGTCAGCACTGTAACCACGCTCCTTGTGAAACAGTTTGTCCTGTAGCAGCAACATCACACGGTAGAGAAGGTCAAAACCATATGGCATACAATAGATGTGTTGGTACGCGTTACTGCGCAAACAACTGTCCATATAAAGTAAGACGTTTCAACTGGTTCTTATATAACAAAAATAGCGAGTTTGATTATCATATGAATGATGATTTAGGTCGTATGGTTCTTAATCCAGACGTTAATGTTCGTTCTCGTGGGGTTATGGAAAAATGTTCAATGTGTATCCAAATGACTCAAGCGGTTAAGTTAAAAGCTAAACGTGAGGGAAGATTAGTGGGTAAAGATGAATTCCAAACGGCTTGTTCTGCAGCTTGTACAAGTGGAGCCATGAAATTTGGAGATGTAAATGATGAAACATCTGACGTTGCTAAATTATTAGAAGACGAAAGAATGTATCATTTATTAGAGCATGTAGGAACTAAACCAAACGTGATGTATCACGTAAAAGTTAGAAACGATAAATAAGTATTAATTAACAGAAACAATATAAAGGATTATGTCGTCTCATTACGAAGCACCCATTAGAAAACCGTTAGTAGTAGGAAGTAAATCTTACCACGATGTAACGGTAGATGTAGCTAGACCTGTAGAAGGTAGAGCAAACAAACAATGGTGGACAGTATTTTCAATCGCATTAGCCGCTTTCCTATGGGGATTAGGTTGTATGGTTTATACTATTTCTACTGGTATTGGAACATGGGG
>CAISYO010000318.1 GCA_903889745.1 uncultured Bacteroidota bacterium
AATAGGGGGATTAAAATTTCTATATAATGAAGTTCGTGATTCGTTAATCGAATTACGGCTCTCGGTTTCCAATTTACGATTCCCGAGTCACGCTTTACGATTTCCGAATCACGAATACTGCTTTTCATAATAGGTTGCGTAGGCGCCCGAAGTCACGTTATCCAACCATTGTTGGTTGTCTAAATACCAATTGACGGTACGTTCCAGGCCTTGTTCAAACGTTACGGAGGGCTTCCATCCCAATTCGGTATTGATTTTTGTAGCATCAATCGCATAACGTAAATCGTGTCCGGGACGGTCTTTAACATAGGTAATCAATTGCGCAGAAGTTCCGGCTGGACGACCTAATTTTTCGTCCATTATTTGACACAATAATTTTACTAAATCAATGTTTTGCCATTCGTTAAATCCGCCGATGTTATAGGTGTCGTGATTTTTTCCTTCATGAAAAACCAAATCAATGGCTACCGCATGATCCTCTACAAACAACCAATCACGCGTATATTTTCCGTCGCCATAAACGGGTAACGGTTTATTTTGAATAATGTTATTGATAAACAACGGAATCAACTTTTCTGGAAAATGAAAAGGGCCGTAATTGTTAGAACAATTCGTAATCACATAAGGCAATCCATACGTTTCACCATAAGCTCTTACAAAGTGATCCGAACTGGCTTTTGATGCTGAATAAGGCGAATTGGGATCATAGGCCGTGGTTTCTGTAAACAACCCTTCGGCACCCAAACTTCCATACACCTCATCGGTACTGATGTGGTAAAAACGTTTCCCTTCCGAATGATTTTTCCAAATCGTTTTAGCGGCATTCAGCAAATTCATAGTACCAATCACATTGGTTTTTACAAAGGCCAACGGATCGGTAATCGAACGATCTACGTGGGATTCGGCAGCCAAATGCAATACGCCTTCAAATTGGTGTTCCGCAAATAAGGCGTCGATAAATGGTGCATCAACAATATCTCCTTTCACAAAAGTATAATTCGGTGCTTTCTCAATATCAGCAATGTTTTCTAAATTCCCGGCATAGGTCAAGGCATCCAAGTTATAGATGTGGTAATTAGGGTACTGATTTACAAATCGTCTCACTACATGAGACCCAATAAATCCGGCGCCACCGGTGATTAGTATTTTTTTCATTTCTATTTATTTTTTCGTGATTCGTTGTTCGTTGCTCGTGATGCGAAGTTCGAGTCACGAGTCACGAGTCACGAATTACGGTTTACGGTTTACGATTCACGCATTCATACATCTTTCTAAACTCTTTCTATAAGCGGGCACTGCCACGCCAAAGGTAGTTGCAATTTTTGATTTGTCCAATAAGGAATATTTTGGTCTGCGAGCAGGTGTGGGATACTCGGCACTCGGAATGCCGGTTATTTGGCAATCAAACCCTCCTATTTCTTGAATGGCTTGAGCAAATTCATACCAACTAATTTCTCCTTCATTGGAATAATGATAAATCCCGGCTTGCCAATTCGGATGTATAATAATCGTTACTATAGCTTCCGCCAAATCGGCGGCATAGGTTGGACTGCCA
>CAISYO010000319.1 GCA_903889745.1 uncultured Bacteroidota bacterium
AAAATGGGCTACTCGGTTATTTTCAAATTCTCAAATTTTTTCATTTTCAAATCAAACTATGTTTCCAAAAGTAATTCTAAAATCAGGTAAAGAAAAATCCATTCAACGTCGTCATCCTTGGATTTTCAGCGGTGCGGTGTATGGCGTAAGTCGTGAAATTAACGATGGCGAAATGGTAGATGTAGTGGATTCAAAAAACCAACATTTAGGCACAGGCTATTTCAGCGATAAAGGAAGTATTGTGGTTCGTATTTTGACGTTTGGCGACGAAACTTTCTCTGAAAACTTTTGGGGAACCAAACTCCAATCGGCTTGGTATTTACGTACTCAATTATTGGATTTTGAAGTTACCAATGCGTTTCGTGTCATTCACGGCGAAGGAGATGGCATTTCGGGATTGATAATTGATTATTACGATAAAAATTGGGTCATTCAAGCGCATTCTACTGGAATTTTTCTTCAAATGGAGCAAATTGCCGAAGCGATTAAATCTAATTTTTCGGAGTATTGCGAAACCATTTATTGCAAAAGTGCAGGAACATTACCGAATACAGGAACCGATTATTTCTTATTTGGAAACAAAGCTGAAACCTTTGCCAAAGAAAACAGCATTTTGTTTTCCGTAAATTGGGTAGAAGGCCAAAAAACAGGTTTCTTCTTGGACCAACGCGACAATCGAAAATTATTAGGTGAATTCTCAAAAGGTAAAAAAGTACTAAATACGTTTTGTTACACAGGCGGATTTTCTATTTACGCTATGAATGCTGGAGCGGAATTAGTTACTTCGGTAGATATTTCTCAAAAAGCGGTAGATTTAGCAGCCAGTAATATGGAATTAAACTTTCCAAACGCTAATCATACAGCTGTAGCTGACGACGTGTTCAACTTCATGAAAGAACACACGCAGCACTATGATGTTATTGTATTAGACCCACCCGCTTTCGCGAAAAGCATCAAAAGTAAACATACGGCAACACAAGCCTATAAACGTTTAAATATTGCCGGTTTAAAAGCCTTAGCACCTAACGGAATTTTATTCACGTTTTCGTGCTCGCAAGTAATTGACGATGTGTTGTTTTACAATACCGTTGCCGCAGCAGCCATAGAAACAGGAAGAAATATCAGAGTGTTACATAAATTAGAACAAGGACCTGACCATCCCACTAATATTTACCATCCAGAAGGTCATTATTTAAAAGGATTGGTGTTGTTTGTGGAGTAGTTTTAGCTGTCAGCTTTTAGCTATAAGCTTTTAGCTATAAGCTGTAAGTGGTTAGCTGGTGATTTGTCATTCTGCAAGGTCTTTATAAAAAGACTCTTTTAAGTTACTTCTAATTTTTTCTGTCTTCAAATATATTCCGATAAAATAACATTTTATCTGAAGTATTATTTTTTTGAATTTCATCTATAGTTTTTTGACAGTACTCTTTTAAAATTTTTGGTTCTATAATTCTAATATTATATAACCATTGAAATATCCAACCAATTAATTCTCTATTAATACCGCACTTTAG
>CAISYO010000320.1 GCA_903889745.1 uncultured Bacteroidota bacterium
AAAGACTTATTCCTATTTTAGCAAAAAAAATATTTATATATGAGCACAAAATCTATATTAAATGAGTCGTCAATGGCTTTTTTAGAACGTTATTTAAATAATGCCTCACCAACTGGATATGAATCTGAAGGGCAAAAAATTTGGATGAACTACTTAACACCTTATGTGGATACCTTTATAACTGATACTTATGGAAGTGCTGTGGGAGTTATTAATCCGGATGCTCCTTTTAAAGTAGTGATTGAAGGTCATGCTGATGAAATTTCGTGGTATGTAAATTATATTACTGATGATGGCTTAATTTATGTTATCAGAAACGGTGGATCGGACCATCAAATTGCTCCGTCTAAACGCGTAAATATTCACACCAAAAAAGGAATTGTAAGAGGAGTATTTGGTTGGCCAGCGATTCATACCCGAGGTAGAAGCGGCAAAGAAGAAGTAGCTAAAATTGAAACCATTTTTATTGATTGTGGCTGTATGACAAAAGCCGAAGTGGAAGCATTAGGCATTCATGTGGGCTGTGTTATTACCTATCCTGATGAATTTGAAGTATTAAACAACGATAAATTTGTTTGTAGAGCCATTGATAACCGAATGGGAGGCTTTATGATTGCCGAAGTAGCTCGTTTATTAAAAGAAAATAATAAAACATTACCTTTTGGATTATACATCGTGAATTCGGTGCAAGAGGAAATTGGTTTGCGAGGCGCCGAAATGATTACGCAGCGCATTAAACCCAACGTTGCCATTGTAACCGATGTTTGCCACGACACAACCACGCCGATGATTGATAAAAAAATTGAAGGCGATTTAAAAATGGGTAATGGTCCTGTGATTGCTTATGCACCTGCTACACAGAATATTTTAAGAGAACTTATTGTTGATACTGCAGAAGCAAATAAAATTCCGTTTCAACGTCACGCTACTTCTCGCGTAACTGGAACCGACACTGATGCGTTTGCTTATAGCAATGGCGGTGTGGCTTCAGCATTGATTTCGCTACCATTACGCTATATGCATACAACGGTTGAAATGGTACACCGACAAGATGTAGAGCACGTAATTCAGTTGATTTATGAAACGTTATTGCAACTAGAAAACAATCACGATTTTTCATATTTTAAATCGTAATTAAGCTCAATAATTAATAGCATAAAAATCCGAAATTCATTCGGATTTTTTTTATCTTCAAAAATTAAATAAAACTGTAACAATTCAAAATTTATATTGTCTTTAGAACAAGAGACATTTGCATATAACAATTGGGAAATAAAAATTTAGACATATCATTTTTATTACAGCAATGTAGAGAAGGCAATCAAAAAGCCCAATTTACAGTGTACCAATTATATTGTAAATCAATGTATAATGTAGCTTTTAGAATTGTTAATCAAACTGAAATTGCCGAAGAAATTATGCAAGATAGTTTTCTAAAAGCCTTTATAAAGTTAGATTCATTTAGCGGAAAAGTAACTTTTGGTGCTTGGTTGAAAAAAATAGTGATTCACAACAGTATCAATGAATTAAAAAAAATAAATA
>CAISYO010000321.1 GCA_903889745.1 uncultured Bacteroidota bacterium
AATTTATTTTTTAAAAAATTTAAAGATTACATGATCTTTCTTGATAATTCTCTAACCAAATCATGGCCATCCCAAAAAACACCAATATCCATTGCCTTGCCGATTGACACGACGCGATCAATTCCCCTAAGATTGTTTTCAATAATGCCTTTTTTAAATTTATCTAAATCAATACCAAAATAAGTAACGGTTTGATATTTAGCATTAACTTTTGCATATAATTCATTAAAATCTTTGAGATCATATTCAAAGAAATATCCACCTCTCCCTCTTAGCTCCTCTGGATTTTTAGGAATAGATTTTAATTTAATTCTGTAAAGCAAATTATCTTTATTAATTATTTTGATGTTATCTAGCTGAATTGCGTTAACAAAGGTTTGGGTGTATTTAGAAATGGCTACGGAATCTTGTAGAGCGTATTTTTCTTTTACACACAAATAAACATAATTCCAAAATTTATCCTTTACTTCATCATCAGAGTTCAGCCAATAAATTAATTGTGGAGATGAGCAGGCATTTTGATCCATCAAGTAAGTGTCGTAATAAAAATCATTAGCCAGTCTCCTCATTTCATACTCGCTAGATGAAGCGATTTTGTTGCAATCAATAATACAAATTGAGTAACGATCTGGAAACGCAATATCGACACATCTGGGCTGTGTTGACATATTTTTTAAAGTTTTTATTGTTTCATCGCCCCCCCAAATCAACCTCGCATCAGCTATTTTTGATAATTCCGTCGTTGCCAAACTATCTTTTGAATATTGCACAAAAGAAGTTCGTGAATGAATTTTACTATATCCAACCAAAACCTTGTCCATTATGTTGCAAAAATAATGAATCTGCGGATAATCTTTACTTGGCAATCTTACGATATTTGCATTTCCCGCTAGAAGAGAAAATAAATAAGAAAATGCAAAATTAATTGCAATGTTTGATGGGGTAATATGAAAACATAAACCACGACCCATTTGATACTGAAGATCTCCAAATTCTTTTTTGAGTTTTTTTATATTGGAATCTCTGCACCAAAAAGCAAAAGTTGCTACATCGGGATATTGTTTTGTTTCTTGCGATCTAAGAAGCGTTTCTGATAATTCAGAAAGAAAGGAACAAACATCATCATCATATGTTTGAATTGGCGAGGAATCTATTTCCTTAGAGCCACATAAATATTTAATGTCTTTCAAATGTATCACTACAACCCCTTAATTCTGCGTTTTTAATTCGTCCAAAAATTTTAAAATATTTCCCCTTTCTTTTGCACAAACAATCATCTTCTCCCAATATTACCCCCTCATCCTCGGTTAATATAGAATGACCCGGATATGAAGTTGGAAGAAGAGAAATAACTTGAATTACGCCTTTTTCATTTATTTCAGCCACCGAAAAGTCCTTAGAGCGACGAATAATAATATCTGAAAAAACAGAGCAATGTAGATGACCATATTCACACTCCACATAAATACAACCCGTTTGTTCAACCATACCGTAGTAATCATGAATATTCTTTAAATTGCAAATATTTTCTAAAGATTTATTAAACTCCATTGGCGATACCGCTTCGTTTGCAAGCTTTTTCCATCCTCCGCCATGAATTAGAATTGCTTTAGATAAATCTATTTTTGTTCCGGTATTTTTTAGAATTTTGTAAAAATATTCCCAAACTATAAAAGTAAAGCCAAAAAGAAAAATATTTTGATCCTTATTTTTTTCTAAAAATTCTTCAATTAGCTTGATATTAATACTCATATCGTCATTTAAAGCATATATTCTATCTAAACCAAAAATTGAAAATCCCAAAATTCCCGCACCTCTAGCCGAAAACATTTTGCGATCTTTTATCACGGAAGGGCTGTCGATTATAATCATCGGCATGCGAGGTTTTTCGATAAAGTCAACGATAATTTTTACGATAACCTTTTGTTGATTGAGAGCATTTTGTTTATCTAAAACAATTTTAGAGACAGCTTGTCCGGTAGTTCCAGAAGATGTCATAATCTTAAAAACATCTTCTTGCTTCACGCTTTTAAGCTCAAATTCTTTAAATAAACCAACCGGAACAAAAGGAATATCGCTTACTTTTGTAATATTTTTAAGATTAATATTAAGCGTATCTATTATTTTTTTATATTCTTTGCAATTATCATAATGATGAATTGAAAGCTCTTTCATGTAATTTAAATATAATTCATTTTTAGCTTTTTTATCGAGGGAAAATGGATGTA
>CAISYO010000322.1 GCA_903889745.1 uncultured Bacteroidota bacterium
AATATGATGGGAATGGGTTGTTCTCCTAGCAACAATGATCCAGCTTCAAGAATTACTGTAGTTCAAAACGTTTCAGACTCTAACCAATGGCTAAATTTATTTAATACGCCAACAGCTAGTACTACCTTAATTGATATTGCTAACGGAGGTACAGGATCTTCTACTCAAAACTTTGTGGATTTATCTACAGATCAAGAAATTGCTGGGTTCAAAAAATTTAGTTCCGACATTAATGTGAATGGTTTAACTATTGGTAAAGGAATAGGACAAGTTAATGAACAAAATATTACTATGGGAGAAAACACTTTAACTAATAACACTACTGGTCAGCATTTGATAGCTTTAGGCGGCAGTACTTTACAAAGTAATACTTCAGCTAATTATAATATAGGTATAGGTAGTTCTGCTCTGTCTGGAAATATTACAGGTGAAAATAATATTGCTATCGGTGCGGCTGCTTTAGCTTTTAATAATGGATCTAATAATACTGCCATTGGTTTAAGTGCTTCATTATTAGGAAATTCTCTTTCAAATGTAACAGGCCTTGGTTATCAAGCCGGGATGAACAATACAGGAAGCTCAAACACTTTTTTAGGTGCAAACTCGGATCAGAATTCTGCTAACAGTTCGATTACTAATGCAACAGCGATAGGGTATGGGGCTAAAATAAATGCTGCCAATCAAATTCAATTAGGAAATAGCTCAATTACAGAGGTTAAAACAAGTGGAGCAGTAACAGCAACAGGTTTCAAAACACCTACTGGAACATCTACACAATATTTAATGGCAGATGGATCAGTTTCTAGTGGATTAATAGGCCCTCAAGGGGCTACTGGAGAAACAGGTCCACAAGGCCCACAGGGTTTAATGGGCGCAACTGGTCCGCAAGGAGTACAAGGGCCAATGGGTTGGCCAGGTATGGATGGAATGACAGGCCCTCAAGGCCCTCAAGGCCCTCAAGGCCCAGCAGGCTCTTTCCCTCCAGGAACAGTTGCTGGTCAGATGAACTATTGGAATGGCACAGCGTGGGTAACAGTTGCTCCTGGTTCTGACAATCAGAATTTAACTTTTTGCAACGGAGTTCCTACTTGGGGTCCATGCCCTCAGCCAGTAATTGGCCAAAGCTACCAAGGAGGAATAGTTGCCTATATTTTACAAGCTGGCGATCCTGGATATGATGCAAATGTACAACACGGTTTAATTGCTTCACCTTCCAATATTTCGTCAAATGCAATATGGGGTTGTAATGAAACAATTATATCAGGAGCAGATGGAACAGCAATTGGTACTGGTAATCAGAATACAATAGATATAATGAATGGCTGCAGCGAAGCTGGAATAGCAGCACGCCTCTGTGGAAATTTAGAATTGGGCGGCTACAGCGATTGGTATTTACCGAGTAAAGATGAGTTATATAAATTGTATTTAAATAGAGTTGCTATTGGTGGTTTTGCGCCTAACGCCTATTGGAGTTCTTCGGAGTTCAACTACATGGACCTGTGGGGCCAGGTTTTCGACAACAACGGTGATGTATTCTACGGCAATAAGAGCTACCCGGCCTATGTTCGCGCCATTAGGGCTTTTTAACTATTTAACACCGCGCAGCAGCACCGTAGGTAATTTAATTATTTCTTTTCGCTCACCGCGTAAGCTGTCGATTTTTGAAAAAAATCTATAAAAAAAGCCAGTCGATAGACTGGCTTTTTTAGTTTATTAGACTGCTAATAAGTTCATTATTAAGTTTGGAAATAAACCGATAGCAATGTTTAAGACTATGGCAATGATCGCTACAAAATAATATACAAATGGAGTCGTTTGTTTTTCAGTTGAATCTTTTGTGTACATAGCACTTATCAGTTTGAAATAATAACCCACACTGATAATAGAATTCAATACACCTGCAATAACTACAATAAGATAACCCGATTCAATAGTTTGAGTAAATAAAGTTAACTTGGCAAAGAACCCAGAAAAAATTGGAATTCCTGCCATTGAAAGTAACGAAGCAGTTAATATACCTGCCATTAAAGGATTTGTTTTTCCTAGTCCGTTAAAATTGACAATGTCTTGGTTGTCTTTAGACTTAGTCACTAAAATAATGACCGCAAAAGAAGCTATTCCAGCTAAAGCATAAGCTGAAGCATAATAAAATAAGGTTCCAGCAGCTGAAGAAAGGCTTAACAAAGCCATCAACATAAAACCAGCATGTGAAATACCCGAAAACGCCAACATACGTTTTACATTCTGTTGGCGTAATGCCATGATATTTCCTACCGTCATGGATAATATTGAAATAACTACAATAATAACTTCAAAAATATAAGGGATAGACGGTATCATGCCGTGAATTAATTTATATAAAGTTGCCATTGCTACTACCTTAGCTAAAGTGCTCATGGTTGCCGTGGTTAAACTTGGTGCACCTTCATAGACATCGGGAGCCCAAAAATGGAACGGCACTGCAGCAATTTTAAATAACATCCCAATAATGATCAAAGTCAAGCCAATAGGAAACCAAATAGGAATTCCAGCACCTTCAGAAAGTTGATAAATTTCGGCAATGTCAAAATAACCCGTTGCGCCATAAATTAAGCAAATTCCAAATAATATAATTCCTGAAGCAAATGAACCCAATAAGAAATATTTCATTCCGGCTTCATTACTTTTAACGTCTAATCTTTTGCTAGCAGCCAATACATATAAAGAAATCGATAAAATTTCAATTCCAATGAAGAACATGGCTAAGTTTCCAAAAGAAACCATCGCAACTGCACCGGCTAGTAAAAACATTTTAATTGCAACATAATCAGATAATTTTGATTGATGTTCTTTATAATAATCACCACTTAATGCCACCAGAAAAATGGTTAAAACGATAAATAAACTAGAAAAACTTACCGAAAAACGATCCACAATAACCATATTATTAAAGTGGGTACTCGGTAAATTATATTCAGAAATAGTAAGCCCTAGTATTGCAATAAGTCCAAGTATTGCTACTGGGATTAATAGTTTTCTTAGGTTGAAAATTTCAGCGATAAGGCAAAAAACACCTAAACCTGATATGGCTAATATTGTATTCATTTTTAGGACTTATTTTAGTCTGTTAATAGTTAAGAAAATATCGTTCAAACTCGGAAGTATTAAATCATTGATTGGTTTTGGATACAATCCGAAAAATAATAATAATGCAATAATGAGTACAAAAGTTATTGTTTCATAAATCGTTACCTCTTTAAAAATACTTGCATTTGTTTCGCCAAGCATTACGTTTTGAAACATTTTAAGCATATAGTAGGCGCCTAAAATTATGGTCAATCCTCCAAAAACAGCTAACCAAATGTTCACTTGACTTAAACTATATAATACAGTAAATTCTCCTACAAAATTATAAGTTCCGGGTAAGGCAACCGATGCTAAAACCAAAATCATAAACAATGAAGTAAATTTTGGCGCTTGTGAACGAATTCCGCCTAATTCACTAATTGTTCTTGTATTGTATCTTCTGTAAATGATTTCTGCGGCAAAGAATAAACCAACGATTACAAATCCATGGGCAATCATTTGATGAACTGCACCACTTAGTCCGTCTAGCGTTAATGTATAACATCCTGCAGCAATTAATCCTACGTGTGCTAATGATGAATAAGCCAATAATTTTTTCAAGTCTTTTTGGCGAAGTGCTACAATTGATCCGTAGATGACACCTGCAATACTTAGCCCGATTAAAATAGGCATGTATTGTTTTGCAGCTTGTGGCGCAATTGGTAATTGCCAACGAATAATACTATACAATCCCATTTTAAGCATAATTCCTGATAACAACATTGTTCCAACAGTTGGCGCTTTTTGGTACACCTTAGCCTGCCAAGTATGAAATGGAATAATTGGAATTTTAATCGCGTAAGCTAAAAAGAACGCAAAGAAAATCCAAAACTGCTCTTGAGTCGATAAGTTTAGATTATATAAATCTTGTAGTAAAAAACTACCTGCTTTGGTATATAAATAAGCAAAAGCCACCAACATAAATAGCGAACCTGCCAATGTGTATATAAAAAATTTTAGAACCGCTTTTTTACGTTTTTCTGCATCTCCATTCCCCCAAATTAAGGCAATAAAATAAATAGGGATCAACGCTAATTCCCAAAATACATAATATAATAATCCGTCTGCTGCTAAAAAAGTTCCCGTCATAGCAAAAGCCATGAAAAGCACTAGAGCATAGAAATTTTTAGCATTTGTTACCGTGGTCCCAAATGAAGAAAATATAATTAAAGGTGTCAAAATAGTAGTTAAAAGCACCATGGCTAATGATAAACCATCAGCATACAGTGCAATACTTACTTTAGGTAACGTAATCCATCCGTGTAAAATACCAACATTGCCACCATTAACAAATAAATAGAGAATATTTAATGAAATTACCAATGCGCCTAAACTGAAGAGTAAAGCCACTTTTGAAGCCAATTTATCTCCTGAAAAATAGGTTACAATAGCACCAATTAAAAGAGAAAGTAATAGTATAGATACATCCATTGTGATAAAATTATTGAGCAATAAATAAATAAATAATTAGGGCACAAATTCCTAATACGAACATAAATAGATACAATCCTATATTTCCGTTTTGTAATTTTTTTCCTTGTGTACCTAATGCGTTTGCAGCCGATCCAAAACTAAAGACTAATTTAGAAAGTTGCGGTTCAATTGTTTTTCTACTGAAATTTGAAATGGCATTTATCGGTGCAACAATTAAAGCAGTGTAAATTTCGTCTACATAATATTTGTTGTAAATGACTTTGTTGAATCCTACAATTGCTTCATCTTCTTTTGGAACAAAACCTTGTTTTAAGTATTTGCTATAAGCCCAAAGAATTCCAACAACAGCTCCAGCTAAAGCAACACCCATCAACATAAATTCATGAGTTCCAAGAACGTGTGCGTGATGTTTTGTTGTCAAAATAGGTTCTAAGTAATGGTTTAGCCAAAAGCTACCTGGTAGATTAATAGCTCCGCCAATAGCGGCTAAAACGGCTAAAATTACCAATGGAATTGTGATTAATTTTGGACTTTCGTGTAAATGATGTTTTTGTTCTTCGGTTCCTCTAAATGTTCTGAAGAAAGTTAAGTACATCAATCTAAACATATAGAAAGCGGTCATGATAGAAGCAATAGAAGCCACAACCCATAATGTTTTGTTATGTTCGAAAGCGGTTAATAAAATTTCGTCTTTCGACCAAAATCCAGCAAATGGAAATATTCCAGCAATGGCTAAAGTTGAAATCATCATCGTCCAAAAGGTAATTGGCATTACTTTGCGTAAACCACCCATTTTTCGCATGTCTTGTTCACCATGTAAGGCATGAATTACCGATCCTGATCCCAAGAATAAACAAGCTTTAAAGAAGGCGTGCGTAATTACGTGGAAAACGGCAACGGTATAAGCTCCCATTCCTAAAGCTAAAAACATTAATCCCAATTGCGAAACGGTTGAATAAGCCAATACTTTTTTGATGTCATTTTGTAGTAATCCGATAGAAGCAGCTACTAATGCAGTAATTGCTCCTATAATGGCAATAATATTTTGAATTTCAGGCGTTAAATCAAACAAGAAATTCATTCGAGTGATCATGAAAATACCTGCCGTTACCATGGTTGCAGCGTGAATTAAAGCCGAAACGGGTGTTGGTCCTGCCATCGCATCGGGTAACCAAGTATATAATGGTAATTGCGCCGATTTACCGGTTGCTCCAATGAATAAACATAGCGCTGCAATTCCTAATGTGGTAGTATTTATTTGACCGGTTGCAATTGCGGTTTGAATTTCGGAATAATTTAAAGTCGAAAATTGAGAAGCTAGCATGAAGATACCAATTAAAAACCCTAAGTCTCCAATTCGGTTCATGATGAAAGCTTTTTTTGCGGCATCATTATAGGATTGATTTTTATACCAAAATCCAATTAATAAATACGAACATAATCCTACGCCTTCCCATCCGATGAACATTACTAATAAGTTATTTCCGATGACTAACGTAATCATAAAGAATACGAATAGATTTAAATAGGCGAAAAATTTAGGCATGTTTTCGTCATCGTGCATGTAACTGATCGAATAGATGTGAATTAACGACCCGATACCGGTTACAAAAAGTAACCAAAGTAATGATAATTGATCTAACACAATTCCGAAATCAATTTTTAAATTCCCAATAGAAATCCAATCAAATAATGAAATTTCAATGGCTTTTCCTGTTTGAAGGAGTTGTGAAAAAAAGCAAAGGGTTAGTAAAAATGAAAAAACTACAGTTAGTGTTCCCACAACGCCTGCAATTCCTTTGCTAATTTTATTTCCAAAGAATATATTGAAAAGAAACCCAACAAATGGAGATAAAAGTAATAGTAAAGCTAAATTTGTGTCCATGTTTAGATTATCCTTTTAAATTTTTTAAATTATCAATGTCGATTGATCCTAGATTACGATAAACCGAAACCAGAATAGCTAATCCTACCGCTACTTCAGCAGCAGCTACCGCCATAGAGAAAAATACAAACACTTGTCCTTCGGCATCTTGATGATAGGTTGAAAAAGCTACAAACAATAAGTTTACTGCATTTAGCATTATTTCAATAGACATAAATACTATAATTGCGTTTCGGCGGTATAACACACCAAAAACACCAATGCAAAAAAGAAGTACCGATAAGAAAATATAATTTTCAATACCGATTTGATTTAATATATTACTCATTGTTTTTTTCTTTTTTAGTCAATAATACCGTTCCAATCATCGCTACTAATAATAAAATAGAGATAAATTCAAACGGGAACATATATTCGTTTAATAATACTTTCCCTAATACTTTGATCGATTGAAAATCTTCACCACTGGTATCATAACCCGTCATTATGGTTTTCGAATTGATGAAAATGGTAATGAAAACAATACTCATAATAATGAAAACAATTAATGCTCCAATTCTTGTAATTCTTGGTTTGTGCACTTCGTCTTCTTTGTTCAAATTCATCAACATGATGGTGAATAAAAACAAGACCATAATGGCACCAGAATAAACAATAATATGAACTAAGGCTAAGAATTGCGCATTAAATAATAGGTAATGTCCTGCAATTGAAAAAAAGCACAATACTAAATAGATTGCACTATGGATTGGGTTTCTGCTGTAAATAGTCAAAAACGCTGTGGCTAAAGTAATGGCCGCTAAAAAATAAAATATAATTACTATCGTTGACATTTAGTTTGCGTTATTAAGTTGAGCATTTTTCATTGCCATTTCTAAAGGCATTACTAATTTATCTTTTCCAAAGATGAAATCTTCGCGATCAAAATTGGCAGGAACTAACTCTTTTGAAAGTGTTAAATAGACAGCGTCTTTTGGACAAGCTTCTTCGCACAAACCACAAAAAATACAACGCAACATGTTGATTTCGTATATTTCTGCATATTTTTCTTCACGATATAAATGTTCTTCTCCTTTTTTACGCTCGGCAGCTTTCATGGTAATGGCTTCTGCAGGGCAAGATAACGCACACAAACCACAAGCCGTACAGTTTTCTCTACCTAGCTCATCACGTTTTAACATGTGCTGTCCTCTATATACCGGACTAAATTCTCTAACTTGTTCAGGATAATGAATGGTTACTTTTTTACGAAATAAGTGCTTGATCGTAATAATTAATCCTTTTACGATGGCCACTAAATATAATCGTTCCCAAAGTGTCATATCTTTGTGAGAAACTTCTTTTTTTCTTCCCGAAAGGGATATATTTTGTATTGCTGTTGACATACTATCTTTTATTTAAAAGCTAAAATGCAAATTCCGGTGATGATAATATTTAGGATCGAAAGCGGAATTAAAATGCGCCATCCTAAATTCATTAATTGATCGTATCTAAAACGAGGGATAGTCCATCTTACCCACATGATGAAAAAGATGAATCCACATATTTTGATGAATAAAGCTACAATTCCTAAGATATTTGCCACATTTACTCCTACATTATCAATCATCCATTGCATTCCAGGATAATTATATCCTCCAAAAAACAATACTGATAAAATGGCTGAAGAAATAAACATATTGGCATATTCAGCAAATAAATAAAAGCCCATTTTCATCGAAGAATATTCGGTATGATACCCTCCAATTAATTCACTTTCACATTCTGCAAGGTCAAAAGGTGTTCTGTTCAATTCGGCAAAAGCACAAATTAAAAAGATTAAAAACGAAACTGGTTGATAAAATACATTCCAATCCATTCCGCTTTGTTGTATCGATATTTCTTTCAAACTCAAAGTTCCGGTCATCATTAATAAGGCAATCATCGATAAACCCATGGCAATTTCATAAGAAACCATTTGAGAAGCTGCACGTACGGCTCCCATTAATGAAAACTTATTATTTGAAGCCCATCCACCAATCATAATTCCGTAAACACCAACGGAAACTACTCCAAAAATATAGAGTAACGAAACATCAATATCGGTAGCTTGTAAAATAACATCTCTACCAAAGATATGCAAACGATCGCCCCAAGGAATTACTGCGCTGGTCATTAATGCCGTACTCATTGCAATAGCTGGACCTACGATGAATAAAAATCGGTTGGGAGTATTTGGAAAAAATTCTTCTTTTGAAAATAATTTTAATCCGTCAGCAAGGGGTTGTAATAAACCAAATTTTCCAGCACGGTTGGGACCAATACGATCCTGTAAAAATGCCGCTACTTTACGTTCGGCATACGTTGAATACATCGCCATAAGCATCGTAATTGCAAAAACTGTTACAATTACAACGCTTTTTTCTATGATAAAAGCACTATCCATTATTTTTATCATTAATTAAATTACCATCAATTTTTTCATTGTAATCGATGTCAGACATACTGATTTTATTACGATCAATTGTTCTACCTTTTAAAATATGCTCTTCGGTTTCTATCACCACTTTTTCCATATCACGGGTATAATTGTTTTGATTGATTACCGAGTCTTTTTCAAATTTTCTTGGCCCTTCAATAACCCAATCTTCAACATTTTTGTGATCAAAACGACAGCTATTGCAGATGAATTCTTCAACTTCATGGTACTCGTCTTTACGACCTGTTACCCTTTGAATTTCGTTTCCAAACATCCAAACAGTAGTTTTACCACAACAAGTAGTACATTCTCTATGAGCATTGTAAGGTTTGTTGAACCAAACTCTCGATTTGAATCGGAAAGTTTTATCTGTTAAGGCGCCTACAGGACATACATCAATCATGTTTCCTGAAAACTCATTGTCGATAGCTTTTGAAATGCAGGTTGAAATATTAGCATGGTCACCACGATCCATAACGCCATGAACACGGTCATCTGTTAATTGATCAGCCACTTGCACACAACGTTGGCATAAAATACAACGATTCATGTGTAATTGAATATTCGGGCCAATATCTTCGGGTTCAAAGGTTCTTTTTTCTTCGATGAAACGGGTTTGCGATTTTCCGTGTTCAAAGCTTAAATTTTGTAAATCACATTCTCCAGCTTGATCACAAACAGGGCAATCTAGCGGGTGATTGATTAATAAAAATTCGGTAACCGATTTTCTAGCTTCTGTAACTCTATCTGAGTTTTTGCTATTCACTTCCATTCCATCCATACAACCTGTAACACATGAGGCTACTAGTTTTGGCATTGGTCTTGGATCAGCTTCGCTACCTTTTGAAACTTCTACTAAACAACAACGACATTTACCGCCACTTCCTTTTAGTTTTGAATAATAACACATGGCTGGCGGAACACTTTCTCCTCCAATCATACGAGCAGCTTGCAGGATGGTTGTTCCTGGTTCTACTTCTACACTTTGACCGTCTATTGTTACTTTCATATTATTGTCTTTCTATCGAAAAATAAATATATTTTACTATTGACTTATTTTTATTTTGATACCAAATGTTTTACCTTTTCAAAAGGTTCTGCAACAAAGTGGTTTCTGTTTTTTACTTTTTCTGGGAATCTTACGTGGTATTCAAATTCTTCTCTAAAGTGACGAATAGCCGCAGCTACTGGCCAAGAAGCAGCATCTCCTAATGGACAGATGGTATTTCCTTCAATTTTAGATTGAATACTCCATAATAATTCGATATCTTCTTCACGTCCGTGACCGTTTTCAATGCGGTGTAATACTTTTTCTAACCAGCCTGTTCCTTCACGACATGGCGTACATTGACCACACGATTCATGATGATAAAAACGAGAGAAATTCCAAGTGTTTCTAACAATACAAGTGGTATCATTATAAACAATAAATCCGCCAGAACCTAACATTGATCCAGTTGCAAAACCACCATCCGATAACGATTCATAAGTCATTAAACGATCAGTTCCAGCGGCTGTTTTGTAAATCAAATGCGCCGGTAAAATTGGCACCGATGATCCTCCGGGAACTAATGCTTTTAATGGTCGATCGTCTATCATTCCGCCACAATATTCATCCGAATTAATGAATTCTTCAACAGAAACACCCAATTCAATTTCATATACACCCGGGTTTTTAATGTGTCCTGAAGCCGAAATTAACTTAGTTCCAGTTGAACGGTCTATTCCTATTTTAGCATATTCCGCACCCGAATTCATTACAATCCAAGGCACAGCAGCTATTGATTCTACATTGTTTACAACGGTAGGATTTTGCCATAATCCGCTAATTGCTGGGAAAGGTGGTTTAATACGAGGATTTCCTCTTTTTCCTTCAAGAGATTCGATAAGGGCTGTTTCTTCTCCACAGATATAAGCTCCGGCTCCAACATGAACATATAAGTCCAAGTCATAACCCGATCCCATAATATTTTTTCCTAACCATCCTGCTGCTTTGGCTTCATTAATGGCTCTTTCCAAAATTTTATATACCCACATATATTCTCCACGAATATAGATGTAAGATAAGTTGGCTCCTAACGCAAAGCTAGAGGTAATCATTCCTTCTATTAATAGGTGAGGAATGTACTCCATTAAATAGCGGTCTTTAAAAGTACCTGGTTCAGATTCGTCAGCATTACAAACCAAATGGCGCGGTTTTCCCGATTTTTTATCGATAAAACTCCATTTCATTCCTACAGGGAAACCTGCCCCACCACGACCACGTATACCAGAAGTTTTTACTTCTTCGGTAACTTCATCGGGAGTCATTGTTTTTAATGCTTTTTCCACTGAGGCATAACCACCATTTTGGCGGTACACTTCATAGGTTTTGATACCTGGAATATTTATTTTATCTAATAATATTTTTTTTCCCATGGCACTATTTATCGTGTAATGTTATTTTTCCAGCTTTACAATCTTCTATCAATTGGTCAAACGTTTCTTTGGAAAGTTTTTCGTGGTAAAAATCACCTAATTGAAGCATTGGTGCATAACCGCATGCTCCTAAACATTCTACACCCACTACTTGAAACATTCCATCGGCAGAAATTTCACCTAAGTTAGCACCAATTTTTTCACACGCATATTCCATTAAATCTTCTACACCTCTTGTTGCACAACAAGCTGTTCGGCAAAATTCGAACATGTATTTTGCAATAGGTTTTTGATTGAACATCGTATAAAAAGAAACTACTTCATATACTTCAACGGGTTTAATGTGTAAAATTTCAGCAACTTTATCTTGAAGTTCAAAACTCAACCAGTTATCGTGTGCATCTTGCACTTCATGAAGTACTGGAAGTAAAGCCGATTTTCTTTTATCTTCTGGATAATGACTGATTAACTCATTGATACGATTCATCAATGCTTCGGTCATATTTATTTCTTGTTTGTATTGCGTTCTTTCCATAATTTATGCGTCTAATTCTCCTGCAATTACATTTAAACTTGATAGTATTACAATGGCATCCGATAATAATGATCCTTTAATCATTTCTGGATAAGCTTGATAATAAATGAAGCAAGGTCTTCTAAAATGTAAACGATAGGGTGTTCTACTACCATCGGTCACTAAATAGAATCCTAATTCTCCGTTTCCTCCTTCAACCGGATGGTATATTTCAGCTACCGGAATTGGCACTTCACCCATCACAATTTTAAAGTGATAAATTAAGCTTTCCATTGTAGTATAAACATCTTCTTTTGGAGGCAAATAATATTCAGGGACATCGGCATGATAAGGACCTTCTGGTAATTTAGCTAATGCTTGACGAATGATGCTCAAACTTTCCCAAACTTCGGCATTACGCACACAGAAACGGTCATAAGTATCTCCTGATTTTCCTACCGGAACAATAAATTCAAAATCTTCATAAGAAGAATAAGGTTGTGCTACTCTAACATCATAATCTACTCCTGCAGCACGAAGATTTGGACCCGTAAATCCATAGGCCATTGCGCTTTCGGCAGTAATAGCACCTACGTTAACTGTTCGGTCAATAAAAATACGATTGCGCTCAAATAAGTTTTCAAATTCTTTCCAAGCCACAGGAAATTCTTCTAAAAAAATGTTTAATTTTTTGAAGGCTTCGTCAGACCATTCTCTTTCAAAACCACCAATTCTTCCCATGTTGGTCGTTAAACGAGCGCCACAAATTTCTTCGTATATTTCGTATATTTTTTCTCTAAATTGGAACACATATAAGAATCCGGTATAAGCACCGGTATCTACACCTAGAATAGAGTTGCAAATAATATGGTCGGCAATTCGAGCTAATTCCATTACAATTACTCTTAAATATTGGGCTCTTTTTGGCACCTCAATATCCAGTAATTTTTCAACTGTCATCCACCACGCCATATTATTAATAGGTGACGAACAATAATTCATTCGGTCTGTTAAAGGCGTAATTTGGTAAAAAGGACGATTTTCTGCAATTTTTTCAAACGCACGGTGAATATAACCAATGGTTGGCTCTGCTTCCACAATTCGTTCCCCATCCATTAATAGAATGTTTTGAAAAATTCCGTGGGTGGCAGGATGCGTTGGGCCTAAGTTAAGTATTGAATACTCACTGCCGTCATCATTGCGTTTTTCATTAATTATTTTAGCATATCGATGCTCAGGTGGTAATAATAGTTCTGACATTTTATAAATGTGAAAAATTATAAATAGTTATTTAGCAATTTGCTGTTCTTCCAAAGAATCGATCATCTTTATCGGTTCTTCCGTTATCTTCCATTGGAAATTCTTTTCGCATTGGAAAAGAAACCATCTCATCCATATTTAGAATTCTTTTCAATTGAGGGTGCCCCATGAAATTAATTCCGTAAAAATCATAGGTTTCACGTTCCATCCAATTAGAAGATAAAAAGATATCTGAAATTGAGACTATTTCTGGTTGCGCTCCGTTCAAATAGGTTTTTATTCTAATGCGTGTATTTTCTATCCAATTGTGTAAATGATAGACTACACAAAACTGTTGGCCTACTTCATGATCAGGATAGTGAACACCGCATAAATCAGTTAAAAAGTGAAAATTAGTATCTTCCTCTTCTTTAAGAAAAAGAATCACTTCGCGAATTGAATCTGAAGTGACTTCAAAAGAAAAAATATCTTTTTGCATGCCAAAGTTTGATACCTTGTTTGCAAATTTTTGTTCCATTTTTTCTTGTATAAGTGCCGTTTCTATAGCCATTTTTATAAGTTGTAAGAAGCTAATAATTCTTTATATTCTGGAGAGTTTCTACGTCTTACCGATTCGTTTTTAACCAATTCTTGTAATTGCATTACGCCATCTACAATTTGTTCAGGTCTTGGAGGACAACCAGGCACATAAACGTCTACTGGTATTACTTTATCAATTCCTTGAAGCACAGAGTATGTGTCAAAAACACCTCCTGAAGAAGCACAAGCCCCAACAGCGATTACCCAGCGAGGTTCTGACATTTGTTCGTAAACTTGACGTAAAATAGGCGCCATTTTTTTTGAAATAGTTCCCATAACCATTAGCATATCGGCTTGACGAGGAGAAAAACTCACACGTTCTGAGCCAAATCGGGCTAAATCATAATGCGAAGCCATCGTTGCCATAAACTCAATTCCACAACATGAAGTGGCAAAAGGCAATGGCCATAACGAATTTGCTCTTGCTAAACCAACAACATCATTTAGTTTCGTAGCAAAAAACCCTTCTCCAACAACTCCTTCAGGTGGAGCAACCATATTTGTTTTTGTACTCATAACAATTGTTAATTTATTCCCACTCTAGTGCTTTCTTTTTGATAATATAGAAAAATCCAACTAACAGCAATAACATGAAAATAACCATTTTGATCATTCCGTCCATGCCTAATTCTTTGAAATTAACTGCCCAAGGATACAAGAAAATAACCTCAACATCAAATAAAACAAATAGAATGGCTACCAAGAAATATTTTACAGAAAATGGAATACGTGCATTTCCAACAGACTCGATACCACATTCAAAGTTTTTGTCTTTGCTGGCCGAACTTCTTTTAGGCCCTAAAAAATTTGAAATTATTATGGTTCCAACCACAAAACCAACCGCTAAACCTAATTGCATTAGGATTGGAAAATAATCAAATTGTGTCGATTGCATCGCTTTTATTTTTAAGATTTATAAAATAGCCACAAATATACATCGCATTATTTAATTCTCAAAAATCAAAAGATAAACGTTTGTTATTTATTTCCTTAAAATAGCTTATTTAAAATAATTCTAAATAAAATAGTATTTTTTTATCGTTTTAGCCATCCAGTAATGCTTAATCGTTGTTTTTGAGTTGTTAATACTTCATGAACGAGTTCGTTACTTTTAAAGAAAATGGTTTTGCCATTTGTAGGTGAAATTTTTTGAATGTTGTTTTCTTGATAAATGCATAATTCTCCTCCATCTGCTATTTCCCATTCACAATTTAAATAACTAATTAAAGAAAATTGCCGACTTGAATTGTCTTGAAATTGATCCAAGTGCTTGCGATAAAAAGCGCCTTTTTCATATAGCGAATAATGAAATTCATAACCGGTAATTCCGGCATAACAACTTTCGTTTAAATAGCTAATAAATGCCTCAATTTGGGTTAGAAATTCATTTTCATAAATATTATTATTTTTTCGATCAAGCCAATAAATAATATCGTTTCTAACCAGCTGATTTTGTTGAAGTTTTTGGACGTTTCCAATCCCTGCGGGCACTAACAATTTATTTTGATGAAGCATCAATAAGTTGCTAATTAAGTGTTTGCTTAACGAGAGTTCAATAAAATTTTCAACCACACCTACTTTTGTTGCTATATAACTTGCAATTAAAGCTTCAAAAGAATCTTCCATTTTATTGCGCTTCTCGATAAGACGAGGTTTCGCAAGGTAGTCTAAATAAAACAGGGTTTTATTTATTTGTGAAAATAGTAATAAAATGTATCTTTACTAAGTGAAATAATTTTATGGAATCTATACTACAAAAAGCCAATACTACATTACAAATTTGGGAAAATACATCCCTGAGTGATCGTTTGGCTTATTTGCCAGCGCTAGCTTCATTGCTTCTAGAGAATAAAGAAGAATATGCAAAAGCAATAACCACCGAAATGCATAAACCAATTTCCCAATCCATTGCAGAAATTGAAAAATGTGCCGTTTTGTGTTCGTATTATTATGAAAATTCCACCCCTTTTTTAGCTCCAAAAATAATTAAAACAGAAGCCTCAGAAAGTTATGTTGCTTATGAACCAATGGGTGTAATTCTTGGCATCATGCCTTGGAATTTTCCCTTTTGGCAAGTGTTTCGTTTTGCGGTTCCTACATTAATTGCTGGAAATACTGTTGTCGTAAAACACGCGAGTAATGTTCCAAAATGCGCAGAATTTATCGAATCTATATTTGAAAAAGCAGGATTTCCTACAGGTTGTTATCAAAATTTATCCATTTCTAGTCAAGAAGTTGCAGCCGTTATTGCAAATCCAATCATCAAAGCCGTTTCGTTAACCGGAAGCGAACAAGCCGGAATTGCAGTTGCCACAGAAGCTGGAAAACAGTTGAAAAAATGCGTATTAGAATTAGGAGGAAATAACGCTTTTATCATTTTAGAAGATGCCAATCTTGATAAAGCAGTTGCAACAGCAGTTAATGCACGTATGCAAAATGCAGGGCAAAGTTGTATTGCTGCCAAACGTTTTTTAGTTCATGAAAATATTGCTAAAGATTTTGTTGATAAATTCAAAGTTGCGGTGCAAAATTTAAAAATTGGAAATCCGCTAGACAAAGAAACACAAATTGCTTCGCTAGCACGAGTAGATTTAACTGAAGAATTAGAAAAGCAAGTGCAACAATCGATTCAAATGGGAGCTCAATTAATTCTCGGAGGTAAAAGAAATAATGCATTTTATGAACCTACTATTTTAACGAATGTAATCCCTCAAATGCCCGTTTTTCAAGAAGAAACCTTTGGGCCAGTGGCAGCAATTACAACCTTTAAAACCATTGAAGAAGCGATTGCTTTAAGTAATGAATCTCAATTTGGCTTAGGGGTTTCAATTTTCACAACAGACATAGACTTCATCAAAACCAAGATTTCAGCTTTTAAGGAAGGAGCTGTTTTCATCAACGAAATGGTAAAATCAGATTCAAGATTACCTTTTGGAGGGATAAAAAAATCAGGATATGGAAGAGAATTATCAGAGGAAGGCATCAAAGAATTTGTGAATATAAAAACAATTTTTATTCAGTAGTTGCCATTTCTTTGTTTTTTGATAAAAATTAATGTTTAATTCGAAAAAAAGAATCAAATTTTCGAAAAATTCATAAAAAATCAAGACTAACCCTCTAAATTTTATCATCTGTAGTAATTAAAATTAAGTTTTTTGTATTTTTACCCTATAAAAAAAGGGGGTTATGAAAATTAAAAAAAGATGGTTGGTTTCATTCATCATCATATGTGTAGTTGCAATTGCTAGTTTGTTTTGGGAAAATAAAAATCAATTACAGCATCGTTTTTTAACAACAACAGCAATTAATTTTGCAGATGTTGCTTGGTTGCTCACATCATCTTCCTTTGTGTTGTTAATGACTCCTGGGCTTTCTTTTTTTTATGGTGGCATGGTTGGTAAGAAAAATGTCATTTCAACCATGCTGCAAAGTTTTATTTCTTTAGGGGTTGTTAGTTTACTATGGGTAGTGGTTGGTTTCAGTCTTTCCTTTGGGGATAGTTTAGGTTTTGAAATTGGCGGAACCCATTATGGAATTATTGGAAACCCAATGGACTATCTCTTTATGGATAATGTAGGTTCCTTACCCCATAAGCAACTTGCTACTACAATTCCTTTTGTGTTATTTGCTTTGTTTCAAATGAAATTTGCGGTGATAACTCCTGCAATTATTACGGGTTCATTTGCCGAACGTGTTCGTTTCATAGGGTATTTATTTTTTATTTGTTTGTTTACCTTATTTATATACACTCCATTATGTCATATGGTGTGGCATCCCAGTGGATTATTAGGAAGTTATTTTGGTGTGAAAGATTTTGCAGGTGGCACTGTTGTGCATATGAGTGCCGGTTTTGCTGCATTAGCTGGGGTAATAGTATTAGGAAAACGCAAGAATAGCGAACACATTCCTACCAATATTCCTTTTGTTTTATTGGGAACAGGCATGTTATGGTTTGGTTGGTTTGGATTTAATGCAGGATCTGCCATGGCTGCAAACGGAACCGCCGCAATGGCTTTTGCAACAACTACAGTGGCTTCAGCTTCAGCAATGTTAACTTGGGTATTTTTTGATCGTATTAATGGAAGAAAAGCATCGGCACTAGGAGCGTGCATCGGCGCCGTAGTTGGTTTAGTTGCTATTACTCCAGCGGCCGGATTTGTATCTATACCGAAAAGTATTTTTTTCGGATTCATTGCGGCAATTGTTTCCAATAAAATGATGTATTGGAGTAAATTGAAAGCAATAGATGATACTCTCGATGTTTTTGCTTGTCATGGCGTTGGAGGAATTATGGGAATGATTTTAACTGCTATTTTTGCCGAAGGCGAAAACGCAAGTTTATTACACGGAGGCTGGTCTGTTTTTGGCCATCACATGATGGCTTTACTATTGGTTGCATTTTTTACATTTTTTGGTTCATTAATTCTTTATAAAGTAGCTAATTGGTTTATTCCTTTACGCGTTTCTGAAGCTTCAGAGCAACTCGGTCTCGATTTATCCCAACACAACGAAAAGTTCTAATTTATTTTGTATTTTTGAATTAAATCCAACGGCAACTATGAAAATAATTCAATTTCTTATTCTTTTTATTACTTCGTTTCTTTCGGCACAAGATTTTGAATCCGAAAAGAAAAAAGTCACACAATTTTTAGATCAGTGGCACAAAGCAGCTGCTGAAGCTAATTTTGATGCTTATTTTAATGCTATGGCCGAAGAATCAATTTATATAGGTACAGATGCCACTGAAAATTGGACCAAAAAACAATTTCAAGCGTTTGCAAAACCTTATTTTGACCGAGGAAGAGCATGGAGTTTTAAAGCCATCGAGCGCAATATTTATTGTAGTGAAGATGGCAAATTAGTTTGGTTTGATGAATTGTTAAATACCCAAATGAAAATTTGTCGCGGTTCTGGTGTTTTGGTGCAAGAAAACGGACAATGGAAAATTAAGCATTATGTGCTTTCGATGACAATTCCTAACGATACAACCGATGAAGTAGTAAAAATAAAAGCGCCTATTGAAGACGCTTTATTAGAAAAAAAATAAGTTACTTTTTATAAATATGTTCTTTTAAATTTTTGAACATATCTTCGGTCATAGTGGTCAGATCAAAATCATTTTTCCAGCCCCAATCCTGTCTTGCTTTAGTATCATCAATGCTAGCAGGCCAACTATCCGCAATCTTTTGACGGAAATCTGGCTCATAGCTCAGTTCAAATTTAGGATACTTTTTTTGAATTTCTTCGCCAATTTGCTTCGGTGTAAAACTCATTGCTGCTAAATTGTACGAAGAACGTATTTTAATTTGCTCTATGGGCGATTGCATGATTTGAATGGTCGCTTTAATCGCATCATCCATATACATCATCGGTAATTCTGTATTTTCCGATAAAAAACTAGTGAATTCCCCATCTGTAATGGCTTTGTGATAAATGTCTACTGCATAATCGGTAGTTCCTCCACCGGCTTCAGTGCTCCAACTAATTAATCCTGGATAACGAATACTTCTAACATCAACGCCATATTGTTTGTTATAATATTCACACCATCGTTCTCCCGTTTGTTTTGAAATTCCATATACGGTTGAAGGTTCCATAATGGTATACTGTGGTGTATTGTGTCGCGGTGTTGTAGGGCCAAAAACCGCAATACTCGAGGGCCAAAATATCTTTTTAATTTTTCCTGCTTTGGCTAAATTTAAAACATGAAACAATGAATTCATGTTCAAATCCCAAGCAAATGCCGGATTTTTTTCAGCGGTTGCCGAAAGTAAGGCTGCCATCAAATACACATCGGTAATATGATATTGCTCAATTAAGTGCTCAATTTGATTGTAATCTAATGCATTAACTACTTCAAAAATACCATTATTCACTACATCATTATTCAGTTTTCGAATATCAGAAGCAATTACATTATTTATTCCGTAAGTAGCTCTTAATTTTGCAGTAAGTTCAGTGCCTATTTGACCACAAGCACCAATTATTAAAATTTTCGTATCCATTTGATAGCATAAAAATAGAAAACAAATATACCATTTTCGAATCAAAATAAATCCACTTTTTTGTTATATTTTTAATAAAACCCCGCTTTGAATTCATAATTCATAAAAAATCAATAAAAAATTATTATTCCAAATGGTTAATCTATTGTTTATCAAATCCCTGTTAAGATATCTTCAGTTTATACGTATGTTTTTATAAACATTTGTACCTTTGTTCTTTAATTTGACACAATGAAAGTTTTCTTCTATAGTTTTTTAATTATTTCCATTACTCTAATTTCATGTAAAAATGAAGATCAACAGCTAGAGGCTCAAAAAGTAGCGCAAAAAAATGAAGCCGTTTTTAAAAATATTTCCAAAATGTGGCAATTTAATTTTCCAACTCCAAGACCAGAAGTTGACGCCACTTTAGATCGATGGAACGAATGGAGACAGTTTGAAATTGAAATGCTTCAAAAACCAAAATCTACCTTATCAGCTTTTCAAATGAAAACCAAAAATTTATCTTCAAAAGCAGATACTTTATCCATTACCATTCCTTTTGAATATAATAAACCACAAATTTTAAGTAGAATAACAACATTAAATACAAAGTTAAAATCGTTAGAAACCTTTTTGAATTTAAGAATTATTCCTGAGCAAAAAATAGCGAAATTAATCCCTGAAATTAACGAAGAGATAAAGGGCTTATATAAACAATGGGATGAAATCATCATAAAAAAGGCCATTCCAAAAGAAATTGGAGAAGAACTCATGTTGCAAGCATTGGATACAGCTCGAAATGCTAATCCAGATGAGATGCGAAAAAAAATGGAAAATTCAAACAAAATAAAATAGTACATTTTGAGCAAGTCCGACATTATATCTATTTACGATAAGTCACCCAAAATTGCTGTTTTAGAAAGTACATTCGCAGCGTGCCAAAAGTCTCAAATGACAGGTTTGGTTGGCTCGTCGTTGTCTTTTGTGGCACATTCACTGTTTAAAAAATCCGAACTTCCTTTCCTGATTTTATTCAGTAATAAAGAAGAAGCGGCGTATTATTTAAACGATTTGGAGCAATTAATTAATGCCGAAGACGTACTTTTTTACCCAAGTTCGTACCGAAGACCGTATCAAATTGAAGAAACCGATAACGCCAATGTGTTGCTTCGAGCTGAAGT
>CAISYO010000323.1 GCA_903889745.1 uncultured Bacteroidota bacterium
AGTAAAGGCTTTTTCTTTTCTCTTCTAAGAATTAACTCCCAATTGCTTTATACACAAAACCTATTTTTTCCAATGCTTTTCTATCCAAAATATTTCGACCATCAAAAATGAATGCAGGTTTCAACATTTGATCATATATTTTTTGCCAATCATAGGATTTGAATTCATCCCATTCGGTTAAAACAGCAATTGCATGTGCTTGATGACATGCCTCATAAGGATTATCATAAGCTGTTAATTGTTTTTGATTCTCACTGGGTTTTCTTGAACCTAGATAATCTAGATCTGATAACATTTGCTTTTGATTAACTTTTGGATCAAAAACAGCAATATTTGCTTGTTCATTTAACAAATCATCGGCTACATAAATAGCAGCAGATTCTCTTGTATCATTCGTGTCTTTTTTGAAAGCCCAACCTAAAAAAGTTATTTTTTTACCCGCAACAGTATTATACAATGTAGTGCTAATATTTTTTGCAAATCTTCTTTTTTGATGGTCATTCATAATGATAACTTGCTCCCAATAGTCGGCTACTTCATTAAGACCATAAGATTTTGCGATATATACAAGGTTCAAAATATCTTTTTGAAAACAAGATCCACCAAAACCTACTGATGCTTTTAAAAATTTCGGACCAATTCTACTATCTAATCCAATTGCTTGCGCCACTTCATTAACATCTGCACCGGTTTTTTCACATAGTTCACTAAGTGCATTTATTGAAGAAACCCGCTGTGCTAGAAAAGCATTTGCTGTTAATTTAGATAATTCAGAAGACCATAAATTAGTTGTTATTATTTTATCATTTGGAACCCAATTTGAATAAACCTCAACTAATGATTGAATGGCATTTTGACCTTCTAATGTATTATCACCGCCAATAAGTACCCTATCAGGATTAAAAAGATCTTCAATTGCAGTACCTTCCGCTAAAAATTCAGGATTAGATAATATTTGGTATTGAACTCCGTTACCAGTATTGGTTAAAATTTCTTTTATAGCACTGGCTGTTCTAACGGGTAATGTTGATTTTTCAACTACAATTTTATCAGACTTTGCAATTTTTGCAATTTGACGAGCACAAAGCTCAATATATTTTAAATCGGCTGCCATTCCTTTTCCTTCACCATAAGTCTTTGTTGGTGTATTTACAGAAATGAAAATCATTTCAGCTTCATCAATGGCATTCTCTACATTGGTGGAGAAAAACAAATTTCTTCCTCTGGCTTCTTTAACTACTTCAGCTAAACCAGGTTCATAAATTGGTAAATCATCATCGTTAGAGCTGTTCCAAGCATTAATTCGAGATTCATTAACATCAACCACTGTAACTTTTATATGAGGACATTTTTGAGCAATAACAGCCATTGTAGGTCCGCCTACATATCCTGCACCAATACAACAAATATTTTTAATTATCATTTTATAGATTTAAACGTATTCTACAACTTCTTACTTTATCCTTTAAATAAGCCGTCAAATTTAAGATAAAATTTTATCATGAACTTATAAATTAGGAATTAATGTAATCAATAGTAGATAAATATTTAAAACTATATCTTAATGGAATTATAATATTCTATGGTTTTCAAAATAGCTAGTTGAGTATCCAATGGCATTTTTGATAAATTAAGTTCGCTTTTTAACTTATCGCAGTTCACTATTCTTGAATGCGATTTTTCAAATAACTTTTTAGTGTTAAATTCCCATTTGAATACATTTCCTAATTTAGCTAATAGGTTTAATACTCCTTTTGGGACTTTGTAAATGGTTGTTTTTTTCTCTAAAACCTCTGACATCCAATTTACAAATTGAATAGATTCAATAGCTTCATCATCTGCTACATTATACACTCCAGATGCTACGCTTTGATTTTCGGTAATTTGATAAACAATTTCAGTTAAGTTATCAATATTACAAAACGAGTGCTTAGTGTTTAATGCACCATAAAACCAAGGAAATTTTTTACAATAACCAAAAGTATCATGTAATTTACTTTTAATTTCTCTTCCATACAAAGGGGCTACTCTAAGAATGATAGCGCGTTTTCCTTCTGGTAAGTTTTGTTTTAATATGAATTGTTCTGCATCATATTTAGATTGAAGAAATGGATTCATTGGATTAACCGCTGAAGCTTCTGTAACCTGTACCAAACTTTTATCCACTAATTCTGTGGTGCTTAAAAAAATAAATGTCTTTGCATTAGAACTCAAAAAATAACGAAATAATTTAGATGTAAGTTCTGTATTTACCCGAAAATACTCCTCATCAAAAGCACTGTCTTGTGGGTTATGATTTATAGCTGCAAGATGTATTATCGTATCCGTTTCCTGTGGCATCATTTTGTACCAATTTTGAAAACGTAACGAAATAGATTTATTCTTCTTTGATTTATCGTTGCATAATTTTGTAAGGTTTTGACCGATGTATCCTGTTGTTCCTGTCAATACTATTAGGCTCATATTTATTTTTTAAGAGCACTAAATTACAAAATAATCAATCCTTTTTACCGATTTAGTGGTATTTTAAATACCTAAACTAAACATAATATGTTGTTTTTCAGTTATTTAATTTAATACGAAATTAAAAAAATTAGGGTATGATTTAAACAAATTATCAAAATTTTACATAAAAAAACCTCAAAAAATGTACTTAATTGAGGTTTAATTATTTCTTTTTAGGCTAATTATAGTTTGAAATATAGCTCTAATAAACGTTGGATTGTGTTAGTTCCAATGCATTTTTTAAGCAACAAATTCGTCAAGAATTTGAACGGAACCAATAACCCAATTTTTATTTTTTTTCTTGAACAAAAGAAAATGTTGCACCCTTAACAACGCAAAGATTACTCCTTTTTATATTGTATAAATTTATTATAG
>CAISYO010000324.1 GCA_903889745.1 uncultured Bacteroidota bacterium
CTGAATTATAATTAAACACAAAATCCTTATGCTTTTTATCTAGCAAGCTAGAACCCCAACTCCTGAATGGATCTTTATAACCTATCATGTCCAAAACAGTAGGATAAATATCGATATGTTGCGCTAAGTCAGTATTTTCACCCCTATACTTCCCATTTGGATCAAAAATAAGAATTGGAATAGCTAAACGATTCATTATTTGTTCTGAATAATGTTCAGTATAATCTACTTGATTACAATGATCTGCAGTTATAATAAATAGTGTGTTTTTATACCAAGGCTCTTTTTTTGCAGATTCAAAAAACTTTTTAAAGGAAAAATCGGTGTACGAGATACACTGGTGCATTGGAATATTACCTTTTGGAAATTTATTTTTATACTTATTAGGAATGATATAAGGTTCATGAGACGATACGGTAAACAAAGTAGTAAAAAAAGGTGTTTTTTTAGTATCAATTGTGTTTTTCATAAATTGCATAAAGGGCTCATCCCAAATACCCCAAGATCCATCAAATTCATCATCATTTCCATACTCTGTCATACCATAGTAATGATCAAACCCTAAAATATTTCCAAAGCCTAAAAACCCCATAGAACCATTAGGTGCACCGTGAAAAAATGAGGTGTCATAACCTTTATCTTTCAATGTTGAAACTAACGATTGAATATCTTGCTTTGCATAAGGTGATGAAGTAAAAGCATCTTTAAAGGATGGTACGCCTGATAATATTGATGACATTCCATGAATAGATTTGTATCCATTGGCATACGCATTTGAAAAAATCAAACTGTGCTGCGCTAATGAATCGATAAATGGGGTATGACTCACATAATCCTTGATATTCGCGTGTTTATTAAAGGCACCAGAATATTCTCTTCCAAAACTTTCTGTAATAATTAATACTATATTAGGTTGGGTTGAAGGATTATTATTGTATTGCTTAATCGGACTAAAATTTGCATTAACAAATGATTCAGGAATATTAAAATTTGTTTTTTTGAAACTTTTAACTCCTAAAGTTCTTAAAAAAGCAAATGGTGTATTTAAAACTAGATCAGCCTGTTGCGGTTTTTTAACGAATCTATTAGCATCAACTAAATTGATAGGTCTTGTACTCTTTTTAAAATCGCCTCTTATACCTCCAATAGATAATGTTGCAACAATCAATATTCCAATAGTTGATGACAATAAATAGGGAATTACTTTGGGTCTGTTTTGAATTTCAGCAACTTTTATTTTCTTATATAAAAATATCCATAAAATTGAAAAACCTATGTATAATAAAAACACTAACCAATAAGTAGATAGAAATCTAAAAAACATAAAAGTTAATGACTTTTCATTTTTTAAAATATCTACAACTGCCATAGTTGTTCTGGCAAAATTATATCGATAGTAAATTAAATCAACAAAGTTTAATGAATAGAAAGTCAAGTTGGTTACCATATACCAGTAAAATAGAAATTTTTGATAAACTGGTTTGGTATTGACCCAAAAAGGAAATATTGAAAATACTATAAAAAGTGAATTTATGTAAAGAATTGCTGTGGTATCAAAAGCTAAACCGTGATAACAAATTGCTGAAAATGCACTAAAACTTTGAATATCTAATAAATCATTATTGTAATAATAAAATAATACTCTAGCTACAAAATACATTATATAAACCAACAGCAATCTGTAGGCTAAAACTTTATATTCATTAACTCTAAAAAATCTATACATTAATTTAAATTTTAATTATATTGCACAAATGTAACTAAAATTTCGATTAAAAAAATCAATAATGTGGTATGTTGTATTAAGTATTATTTGCAGTGTCTCAGTAGGAATATTTCTCAAAATTGCTAAACGTTTTCAAGTAAATATTTTTCAAATAATCACATGGAATTATGCTACTGCATTCGTTTTAAACTATGTTATTTTTAAACCACAAGTTAAAGAAAGTCTAGTAAAGATTCCTATAGAATTGTTAATCAGTCTTGCAATACTTTTACCTATTGTATTTCTTTTTCAAAATACTTCAATTAAAAATACAGGAATTGTAAAAACCGATATAGCACAAAGACTGTCACTTTTTATACCCATTTTAGCATCCTATTTTATTTTTAAAGAGACTTTTACTACCTATAAAATCATCGGATTAATTTTTGGCTTTACAGCGATATTTTTTACACTATCAAAAAAAACTGAACTTAGAAATTCAAACTCTAGCTGGATTTATCCTCTGCTCGTTCTATTAGGATTTGGAATTATAGACACGCTATTTAAAAGAGTAGCAACAATAAGCGAGATGCCTTTTACTACCACTTTATTTTTTATTTTTTGTGGTGCTTTACTCCTGTCTATTTTAATTGTTATATATAAATTTATCATTCAAAAAGAAACTATAAAATTAGAAAATAGCTATTGGGGGATTGGAATTGGAATTTTGAATTTTGGAAACATCCTATTTTATTTAAATGCACACAAAGCACTTCAAAATAATCCGTCTACTGTATTTGCTGGAATGAATATGGGAGTCATCATTTTAGGAAGTATCGCTGGAATTTTAATATTTAAAGAGCAACTTTCAAAACTAAATTACATTGGAATTTTTCTAGCAATTCTTTCAATTATTTGCATCACACTATCCTTATTAGAATAATTTATTGAAGACATAAAAAATATCAATAAATCAAAATTGCTTTTTTAATTTTATTTTTTTAATTTGCAGGAAAATATTAATAGTGATTTATGACAAATATTACACGTTTATTCGACTTTCCATATTATCAACTGGAAAAACACAATTTATCTGACGCACTTGTTACAAAATACAATAACGAATGGGTTAAAACATCCACAAAAGAATATCTTGAAAAAGCAAACGCTATTTCTAGAGGTCTTCTTCGCTTAGGGGTAAATAAAAACGATAAAATAGCCATTATTTCATCTAACAATAGAACCGAATGGCATATCACCGATATTGGAGTTCTTCAAACGGGTGCCCAAACGGTTCCAATGTATCCAACAATAACTTCAGAAGACTATGAATACATTTTAAATCATTCTGAATCTTCATATTGTTTCGTTTCCGATCAAGAAGTATATGACAAATTAATTGCTGTTAAAAAAAACATACCAAATCTGAAAGAAATTTTTTCTTACAATTCAATTAAAGGTTGTAAAAATTGGCAAGAAATTCTTGAACTTGGAGCAGATGAATCAAATCAAGATGTTGTTGAAGATCGAAAAAACAATGTTGTAACGACCGATTTAGCCACTATAATTTATACTTCTGGAACAACCGGGAAACCAAAAGGTGTTATGCTAACCCATCAAAATATTGTATCCGATGTTTTAATGAGCGCTCCACGAGTTCCATTAAGAGCAGGAAGCACAAGGGCATTAAGTTTCTTGCCTATTTGTCATATTTTTGAACGTATGCTTACCTATTTATACCAGTATTATGGTATTTCAATTTACTTTGCAGAAAGTATTGAAAAAATTTCAGACAATTTAAAAGAAGTTCATCCACATGTAATGTCGGTTGTTCCTCGTTTGTTAGAAAAAGTATATGATAAAATATATGCAAAAGGTGCTGATTTAACGGGTGTAAAAAAGAAATTATTTTTCTGGGCTTTAGATTTAGGTATGAATTATAAACCCTACCAAGAAAATGGATTTTTATATGAGTTTAAATTAAAAATTGCTCGTAAATTAATTTTTTCAAAATGGCAGGAAGCACTTGGAGGCGAACTAGAATTATTGGTGTCTGGAAGTGCTGCATTACAACCTAGATTAACTAAAGTATTTACCGCAGCAGGAATTCCTGTTATGGAAGGATATGGTTTAACCGAAACTTCCCCTGTTATTTCTGTAAATGACATGAGAAATAAAGGATTTAGAGCAGGAACTGTTGGAAAAGTACTCGATGGAATAGAAGTTAAAATTGCAGAAGACGGAGAAATTCTTTGTAAAGGGCCAAACGTTATGCTTGGCTATTATAAAGACGAAGCTCAAAGTAATGAAGTTTTAAAAGATGGCTATTTTCATACTGGAGATATTGGAGAATTTGATAATGAAGGCTTCTTAAAAATTACCGATCGTAAAAAAGAAATGTTCAAAACTTCTGGAGGTAAATATGTTGCACCACAATTACTTGAAAACACATTTAAACAATCTCGATTTATTGAACAAGTAATGGTTATAGGTGATGGTGAAAAAATGCCTGCTGCCTTTATCCAACCAAGTTTTGATTTCGTAAAAGAATGGGGTTTAAAACATCCTGAAGCAAAATTAGGAACTACTAATGAAGAAATAATAACAAATCCGGCTTTATTAAAGCGAATCCAAGAAGAAGTTGAACAATACAATGAACGATTTGGAAATTGGGAAAAAGTAAAGCGTTTTGAATTAACTCCAGATATATGGTCAATAGATGCAGGGCACTTAACACCTACAATGAAGTTAAAACGAAAAGTAATAAAAGAAAAATATAACGATTTGTATATTAAAATATACGGACAACAATAAAAATAAGTCTGCCTTAGTGCAGACTTATTTTTTAAAATGTTAAATTTTTTAAAAACTCATAAATTATTCATAAAATACTATGCATGCATAGTATTTTTTTTTATATTTGAAAAAAATATAACTATGCAAGACAAAACAATAGATTATATATTACGATATACTTGGCAAGCCGTAGCAAGAATGTACAATGAAGAGGCTACAAAATATGGCGCTACGATGGCCACAGGATTTGCATTACTTTCTATTGATAAAGAAAAAGGTACGCCATCAACTACTCTAGGTCCAAAAATGGGAATGGAAGCCACTAGTTTAACGCGAACACTAAAATCAATGGAAGATAAAGGATTAATTTACCGAAAAAAAAATCCTGCTGACGGAAGAGGCGTTTTGATATATTTAACCGATTTAGGCAAAGAGAAAAGAGAACTATCTAAAAATACTGTTTTATTATTTAATGATACTGTTAAAGCTAACTTATCCGAAGATCAATTGAAAAATTTCTTTGAAGTTTCTGAAATAATCAATCAATTAATAAATGATAAGAAGATATTTAGAGATAAATAATTTCCAATAAAAAAATAATAACTAAACCCTATATAAAAACATAAAAATGAAACGTAGCATTAAAAAAGTAGCAGTTATTGGCTCTGGAATAATGGGAAGCGGTATTGCTTGTCACTTTGCAAATATTGGCTTAGAAGTTCTGCTTCTTGACATTATTCCAAATTCACTTACAGATGCTGAAACAAAAAATGGGCTAACATTAGACGATAAAGTTGTAAGAAATCGCCTTGTAAACGATCACTTAACCAATGCGTTAAAATCGAAGCCATCCCCTATTTACCATCCAAGTTTTGCTTCAAGAATATCTACCGGTAATACAACCGATGATATGGCTAAAATTGCTAGTGTAGATTGGATAATTGAAGTTGTTGTGGAACGATTAGACATCAAAAAACTAGTCTTTGAACAAATTGATAAATTTAGAAAACCAGGAACTTTAGTTACTTCAAATACTTCCGGAATTCCTATTCAGTTCATGAGCGAAGACAGAAGCGACGATTTTCAACAACATTTCTGTGGAACGCACTTTTTCAATCCAGCGCGTTACTTAAAATTATTTGAAATTATTCCAGGCCCAAAAACATCTCAGGAGGTATTAGATTTCTTATCTAGCTATGGTGAAAAATTCTTAGGAAAAACTTCAGTGATTGCAAAAGATACTCCAGCTTTTATTGGTAATAGAATAGGAATCTTCGGAATTCAAAGCTTATTCCACCAAGTTAAGGAAATGGGATTAACCGTTGAAGAAGTAGATAAATTAACGGGGCCAGTTATTGGTCGACCAAAATCGGCTACTTTTAGAACGGTTGATGTAGTTGGTTTAGATACTTTAGTGCATGTGGCTAACGGAATTTATGAAAATTGTC
>CAISYO010000325.1 GCA_903889745.1 uncultured Bacteroidota bacterium
AGCAAATCCTAAATTATCTGGGGAAGGTATCTATGTATATGTAGATGAAAACGGTCACTTGACTAATACACCTCCCGATCCTTCTAAAAAAATCATAGTTGATGTTGAAAGCATTGAAATAAACACTTCTAGAAGAACCGCTGCTGAAGAAGCACCTGTTGATCGTAGAGGAACTATTGATTTTTTCAACGAATCTAAAGGTTTTGGTTTTATTAAAGAAATTGAAACGGGTGAAAAATATTTTGTGCACATCAGTGGTTTGTTAGACGATGTAAAAGAAGGAAATTTAGTTACCTATGAATTAGAAAAAGGAGCTAAAGGAATGAATGCTGTTAGAGTTAAGAAAATATAATTTTTGATCAATATATACCTAAATCACAGTGGAAGCTGTGATTTTTTTATTTAACCAAACTTTCTGCAATTTTCAACGCACATTTTTCACCGTCAATTGCAGCTGAAATAATACCTCCGGCAAAGCCTGCTCCTTCTCCACAAGGATAAAGACCTTTTATTTGTGGGTGTTCCAATGAAAAATTATCTCTTGGAATTCGTACTGGTGATGATGTTCTACTTTCGGGCGCGTGTAAAATGGCTTCATTGGTCATATAACCTCGCATAGCTTTTCCAAATTGCACAAATCCTTCTCGCATGATTTGGGTTAAAAAACTAGGAAACACCTGCCCCATTTCTACTGAAGTAGTCCCGGGAACATACGATGTTTTTGGAATATCTGATGAAACTTCATTTTGCGTAAAATCAACCATGCGTTGTGCAGGAACTTTTTGGGTTGAACCCGCTAAATGCCAAGCTTTTTGCTCGATGGCTTTTTGAAATTCCATTCCCGCTAAGGGTCCAAATTTTTCAAAAGGCTTAAAATCTTCCAATTTTAATTCCACCACTATTCCCGAATTGGCTGTGGCTTGATCTCGTTTTGAAGGCGACCAACCGTTTGTAACTACTTCGCCTGGAGCAGTGGCACAAGGAGCAATTACACCACCCGGACACATACAAAACGAATACATGCCTCGACCATTGACTTGTTTTACGATAGAATAAGGAGCTGCCGGTAAATAATCGCCTCTAAAATCGCACGAATATTGAATTTGGTCAATTAACTCTTGTGGATGTTCTGCCCGAACACCTAATGCAAAAGGTTTCGCTTCGATTAAAATGTTCTTTTTATGCAATAATTCGAAAATATCTCGTGCTGAATGTCCCGTAGCTAAAATCACTTTATTGGCCGAAATAACAGTACCGTTCTGAATAACAACACCTTGCATTTCATTGTTTTTCACAACAAAATCGGTCACCCGGGTTTCAAACAACACTTGTCCGCCACAAGCGATGATTTTTTCTCTGATGTCTTGAATAATTTGGGGTAATTTATTGGTTCCAATGTGCGGATGCGCCTCTACCATAATTTCAGGAGTAGCCCCAAAACCAACTAAAAGTGCTAAAATTCGATCTACATCACCACGTTTTTTAGAACGAGTATATAATTTTCCATCGGAATACGTTCCTGCACCACCTTCGCCAAAACAATAATTGGAATCTTCATTTACAATATGATCTACATTTATTGCTTTTAAATCTCTACGTCTACCACGTACATCTTTTCCACGTTCTAAAACGATAGGTTTTAAACCTAATTCTATTAATTGCAAAGCGGCAAATAAACCCGCAGGTCCGGCACCAATTACAATTACTTCTTGTTTGTTAGCTACATTTGGATAATCGGGTAATTCTATTTTTTGTGATGTATATTCTTCACCAACTAAAAAAACTGTTGCTTTAATATTTATTTTAATGGCTTTTTGACGCGCATCAATCGAACGCTTAAGAACTAAGACTTTTTGAATTTCTTTCGGACTTACTTGAAACAGCTTTGCTACATGCTGGGCTAACAAATTTTCATTTGCAGCTACTTCAGGTGAAACTTGAAATTGAAATTCGCGAGGCATAATTTTGATTTTCGGATGATCAGATTTTCTGATATATTAGAAATATACTTTTGCAAAAGTAATCATTTGAAACTATTTTTTAGATGCAAATGCACGCAAAGCAAATGAAGCTAACCAATGTTCGCCTTCGTAATTACCATCTACTATCGAAGGCAATGAAAAAGACAAATGGGTATCAGCCATAGATTTCAAATGAGAAAAATGTTTTGGATATTGTTGGATCAAATCATACAAATTCCAAGCTCTACTAAAATTAAGTCCATCTAAATGTACTAAATGTCCATCAGTTCTATCTGACACTTTTGCTACTTCCCATTTCCATTTTTTAGAGAATAATTGAGGTGCAAATTTTTTAACCCATGAAAGAAACTCTTTTTGAGGAAGAAATCGTTGCATTATAGCTACTTCTTCCATACATGGCGATAAAAAATCAGTACCACTTGGCTCCCAATTAAAAGGACAATTTTCATCTTTTAAAAACATACGTTTAGCATTTTCTTTAATACTTTTTTGCAAAGCAATATTACCAGAAAAAACAGCATAATCCCAGGCATTTGTTAGTCCAAAAGCAGTATTAGAATGGGTGCCAACACGAATTGGGTATAAAAGTTTAGGTAAAAATTCGATATATCGCTTAATAATTAAATCCGTCAAAGGACGCAGATTGTCAGCTAATTCATTTGCATACGAATCAGTTGAAATTTCTAATTCATGTTGTAATTTTAATAGCCAATTCCATCCATAGGTTCTTTCAAAAGATTTTTCATGTGTTTTTTCAAAATAGACAATTTCCTTTTCAATATTTTCTTTGGAAAGATTAATTTTAAGCTTCTCTATAATGAGTGCTGCATCTTTAATGTCTTTAAAATTAGATAACAAATACACTAAACTCCAATGTCCATGTACCGAAGAATGCCAATCAAAACAACCATAAAATGCAGGATGTAATACTTTTGGAGAAAGTAATTCGGTTTCATTAAGTAAAAGTTGATTTAGTTTATTGGGATATTCTTGTTGTAAGCATTTAACAGGCAAACTCGCCAAATGATTAGCTTGTTCAATTGTCAAATTTTGCGAGAGAGCAATACTACTAACCAGAAAAAAAAGTACACTTTTCATAACAAATAGTTTTTTCAAATTTAGTAAAAACTTACCTTTGAAAAATAATTAATTACAATGTCTAGAAAAATAAAATTAATTTGGGATTTTAGAGGAGAAGCTGCTGCAAAAACGGCAGAACACCACACTATTCACCTAAATGAATATTTAGACAACGAAAAAATTATTTTAGAAAAAACGGGGTTTGAAGTCATCAACGAAATGCACGCTATTGCTTACATAGTAGTTGAAGAAAAAGATATGATACAATTTAGAGACGCCCTAAAACCGCATCGAGGTGAAGTTTTTGAACCAAAAAAACAATAAAAAATTCCAAATCCCAATTTAAAACAAATTTGGAATTTGGAATTTATTTTTAATTTGCCACTTCGCTAATAAACTTGATGCGCATTAAACGCAATTCTTCAATATCGTATTCGCCATCAAATTCTTTTAAGGCATCTTTAATATTATCCGATTCTGAATCCATAAAATAATCGTGAATTTCTTCTTGCTGGTCTTCATCTAAAATATCATCAATCCAATACCTAATATTCAATTTGGTTCCCGAATAAACGATTTGTTCCATTTCTTTCAACAAACCATCCATATCTAGACCTTTTGCTTTTGCAATATCATCTAATGCTAATTTTCGATCGACATTTTGAATGATGTATAATTTTAGACCGGAATTTGCTCCCGTAGATTTAACCACTAAATCATCTGGACGAATAATGTCATTATCTTCAACATATCGAGCAATTAATTCAACAAATTCTTTACCATATTTTTTAGCTTTTCCTTCTCCTACACCGTGAACATTACTTAGTTCATCAATAGAAATAGGATATTTTAATGCCATATCTTCTAAAGAAGGATCTTGAAACACTACAAATGGTGGAATTCCAAGTTTCTTGGCTACTTTTTTACGTAAATCGCGCAACATGCCCATTAATGCTTCATCAGCAGTTCCCGATGATTTTGCTGCAGTTACAATAGCTTCATCTTCCTCTTCATTGTATTCATGGTCTTCTGACATCATGAATGAAGATGGATTTTTAATAAAGGTTTCGCCTTTAGAAGTCAATTTTAATACTCCATAGGTTTCAATATCTTTTGATAATAATCCGTCTACTAATACTTGACGAATTAATGCCATCCAATATTTCTCATCAAATTTTGAACCACTCCCAAAATAAGGTTGGGTATCAATTTTTTGTGCTTTGATAATGGCATTGATTTTACCAACTAACGCAAAAATAACTTCTTTTGACTTGAATAATTGTTTGGTATCGCGAACCACTTTTAAGAGAGTTACCACTTGATCTTGTGCTTCTACTTTCGATTTTGGATTACGAACATTATCATCCATATCTGCACCATCGCCATCTACATCATCAAATTCTTCACCAAAATAATGTAGTAAAAATTTACGTCGCGACATAGATGTTTCGGCATAAGCCACCACTTCTTGCAACAAAGCAAAACCTATTTCTTGTTCGGCTACTGGTTTTCCAGAAAGGAATTTTTCTAATTTTTCGATGTCTTTATAAGAATAGTAGGCTAAACAATGACCTTCGCCACCATCTCTTCCGGCACGACCCGTTTCTTGATAATAACTTTCTAATGATTTTGGAATATCGTGATGAATAACAAAACGTACATCTGGTTTGTCGATTCCCATTCCAAAAGCAATAGTAGCAACCACCACTTCTACGTCTTCCATCAAAAACATATCTTGATGTTTTGCACGTGTTTTTGCATCTAAACCAGCATGATATGGAACCGCGCTAATACCATTTACTTGTAAAACCTGTGCAATTTCTTCCACTTTTTTACGACTTAAACAATATATAACACCCGATTTCCCTTTGTGTTGTTTGATGAATCGAATGATATCTGATTCAATATTTTTAGTTTTTGTACGTACTTCGTAATATAAATTAGGACGATTAAATGAGGCTTTAAACGTATTTGCATCGGGCATGTCCAAATTTTTCAAGATATCTTCTTGTACTTTTGGAGTTGCTGTTGCCGTTAAACCAATCATCGGCACATCGCCTAATTGACGCACAATATTTCGTAAATTTCTGTATTCAGGTCTAAAATCGTGTCCCCATTCTGAAATACAATGTGCTTCATCAATTGCAACAAAAGAAATTTCAACTTCGTTTAAAAATTGCAAATATTCTTCTTTTGTTAATGATTCTGGAGCAACATATAGCAATTTAGTTATACTCGATGTAATATCTTTTTTAACTTGATTTACTTCGGTTTTATTTAAAGAAGAGTTTAAAACATGAGCAATTCCTGTGACAGAACTTAAGCTTCGAATAGCATCAACTTGGTTCTTCATTAAAGCAATAAGCGGCGAAACTACAATTGCAGTCCCGTTCAATACTAATGCAGGCAACTGATAGCAAAGTGATTTCCCTCCACCAGTAGGCATAATAACAAAAGTATTATTCCCGGTAATGATACTTTTAACTACCTGTTCTTGAAGACCTTTGAATTGATTAAAGCCAAAATATTTCTTTAATTCTTTATGTAAATCAATTTCGTGTGGATTCATTCTGTATTAATATGATTTTACCTAAATTTGCAAACATAAAGATACGATTTTCTTTTACACATACAAATTTTTTAATATTTCTATTTTGAGTACAATTGAAACCATTTTAGCTACTGCAAAAAAGACGCTTTTATCAGAAAGTAAAAGCATCGAAAACCTTGTCAATTATTTAGATGAAGACTTTGCAAAAAGTGTTAGTGCTATATACAATACTAAAGGCAGATTAGTCGTTACAGGAATTGGTAAAAGCGCTTTAATTGCTCAAAAGATAGTAGCTACCTTAAATTCTACAGGAACCCCTTCTTTGTTTTTACATGCTGCAGAGGCAGTTCACGGTGATTTAGGCATGATATTACCCGAAGACATCATTATATGTATTTCAAAAAGCGGCAATAGTCCAGAGATTAAAGTATTGGCACCCTTATTAAAACGATTTGGTAACACCTTAATAGGTATGACAGCTGATAAAAACTCATTTCTAGGAAAAGAATCACATTATATTATGCATGCATATGTAGAAAGTGAGGCTTGTCCAAACAATTTAGCGCCTACTAATAGTACCACTGCACAATTAGTACTTGGAGATGCTTTAGCCGTTTGTTTAATGGAATTACGAAATTTTAAAAGTGAAGATTTTGCGGTTTATCATCCAGGAGGTGCTTTAGGTAAAAAATTATTACTTCGTGTAAAAGACATGTTAGATACAACACACAAACCTATGGTTACTCCTGATGCTTCTATTAAAAAAGTGATTATGGAAATCTCCGAAAAACGTTTGGGAGTAACGGCTGTAATTGAAAAAAATCAAGTCATAGGTATTATTACTGATGGAGACATTAGAAGAATGTTGAATAATCGTGATACTTTTTCTGATTTAACAGCAAGAGATATTATGACCAAAAATCCTAAAAATATAAGTTCAAACTTATTGGTATCAGAAGCGTTAAATGTATTAGAAAACAATGCAATCACTCAATTAGTAGTAATTGATAATCATGAATATAAAGGAATCTTACATTTACATGATATTTTAAAAGAAGGAATCGTATAATGGCAAAAAAGAATTTGGGTGAGATGTCTTTTTTAGACCATCTTGAAGAACTTCGTTGGTTATTAGTTAGAAGCTCAGCAGCCATTTTAATATGCGCAACTGTAGCCTTCTTTTTTAGTGATTTTATATTTAATGAAATTATATTTGGTCCAAAGAATATCAATTTTATTTCCTATCGCCTTTTTTGTGAATTATCGACCCAGTTAGATCTTTCAGAATCTTTTTGCGTTACCGAATTGCCTTTTAATATTCAAAACACCGCAATAGAAGGCCAAGTCTCTTTATTAATTTGGACATGCATAACTGCAGGTTTTATTATTGCTTTTCCATACTTGTTATGGTTATTGTGGAAATTTATAAGTCCGGCTTTGTATGAAAAGGAGCGAAAATATGCTAAAGCATTTGTATCAATTGCTTCGTTATTATTCTTTATAGGTGTATTATTTGGATATTATATAATTATACCAATGTCGGTTAATTTCTTTGCCACTTTTACAGTAAGTCCAGAAATTAAAAATGACATAAACATTCAGTCTTACATAAGTATGATAAAGACTTCGGTTATAGCTTGTGGATTAATTTTTGAAATGCCAATTATCATTTATTTCTTATCTAAAGTAGGATTAGTAACCCCAAGTTTTTTAAGAAAATACCGAAAATATGCAATTGTATTAATATTAATAGTTGCTGCTATTGTAACACCGCCCGACGTTGTAAGTCAAGTTATTGTTTCGATACCGCTCTTGGTATTATATGAAATAAGTATTTTTATCAGTGCAGCAGTACTAAAAAACAAAGAAAAAGAACAATTAAACGCATAAATTCATGGCAGATTTAGTAAAAGAATTCAACGATTATCGTTCTAAAATGAACGAAAAGTTACTTGCTGATAACAATAAGGTGATTAAACGCATTTTCAATGTAGATACCAATGCCTATATGGAGGGTGCTTTAGATGTTAAGACTAAAGAACTACTGGGTTTAGTGGCTTCGGCAGTTTTGCGTTGTGATGATTGCATTAAATACCATTTAGAAACTGCCTATAAAAACGGTGTTAACAAAGAAGAAATGATGGAGGCTATGGGTATTGCAACATTAGTTGGTGGAACTATCGTAATTCCTCATTTGAGACGTGCTTATGAGTTTTGGGAAGCGTTGGAAAATGAATCAATGAGTTAATGTGCCAATACACAATTAACAATTAATTAGCACATTAACAAATTGTCTAATTGACACTTTATTTCTTATTTTTACAAAATATTAAAACATTGACATATTGCCGAGTTGGCTAATTGACATATTTCCTAATTGTCTAATTGACAAATTAAAAAAAATGAAATTAAGAGCAGAAAATTTAGTAAAAACCTATAAAAAAAGAAGCGTCGTAAAAGGAATTTCCGTTGAAGTAAATCAAGGGGAAATCGTTGGTTTATTAGGCCCAAATGGTGCCGGAAAAACCACTTCGTTTTATATGATTGTAGGTTTAGTAAAACCAAATAGCGGAAATATCTATCTTGATGATATGGATATTACTAATTTTCCAATGTACAAACGTGCACAAAACGGAATTGGCTATTTAGCACAAGAAGCTTCTGTTTTTAGAAAACTAAGTATTGAAGATAATATTTTAAGTGTTTTGCAATTAACTACACTTTCTAAAGAAGCACAAATTGCTAAAATGGAAGAATTAATTGCTGAATTTTCTTTGGAACATATTCGAACTAATCGTGGCGATTTATTATCAGGTGGTGAGCGTCGTCGTACTGAAATAGCGCGTGCTTTAGCAACAGATCCCAAATTTATTTTATTAGACGAACCCTTTGCAGGAGTTGACCCTGTGGCGGTAGAAGATATTCAACGCATTGTTGCCCAATTAAAAAATAAAAACATCGGAATTTTAATTACCGACCACAATGTGCAAGAAACATTAGCCATTACCGATAAAACCTACTTAATGTTTGAAGGCGGAATCTTAAAAGCTGGAAAACCTGAAGAATTAGTGGAAGACGAAATGGTTCGTAGAGTTTATTTAGGTCAGAATTTTGAATTACGTAAAACAAAAATTGACTTCAATGCACCAAAAGTGGATATAGAAATCTAATATTTACTACCTTTGACTATGCTCTCTATCAAACAACATAAAAAGAAAATTGAAATACTTTGTGAAACGCACCAAGTTGAGAAATTATATCTGTTTGGTTCAGCAACAAATGATAGTTTTAATAATACGAGTGATATTGATTTTTTAGTCAAATTCAAAACCTTTGATTTAAAAGATTATTTCATTAATTATTTAGACTTAAAAGAACAATTAAAGAATTTGTTTGAACGTGAAATTGATTTAGTTGAAGAACAAACTTTAAAGAATCCATATCTTATCAATTCAATCAATAAAAATAAATCCCTGATTTATGGATGAGAGAATACTCAAATGGTTATATGATATTAAAATAGCTATTGAAGAAATTGAAAGCTATTTTAT
>CAISYO010000326.1 GCA_903889745.1 uncultured Bacteroidota bacterium
AGTAAAAATGACCGCAGAAATCGTAGAATATAGTGATGAATTGAAAAAAGCTAAGACTGAAACAGATCAAAATGATTTGATAAAAAAGATTGCAAAACTTACAGAAGAAAGAAATTTCCTCCAAGATCAAGTCAAACAATATGAAAAAATTATTGAAGACCTAAGAAAAGAAAACACCATTTTAGCAGCAAAATTAAGAGAAAATCTCAAAAAAGAAGGATATGAATTCAATTCTCCAATTGGTGCTTGGCCAAAAGGATCAGAAGCTTTAATGAAAATTTCCAGAGAAAATCTTAAGAAAAAACTGGATGAACTAAACAAAACCAAAGAAAAAGAAGAACCAAAAAAAGAGGAAAAAACTGAAGAAAAACCCAAAAAACAAGGTTTTTTTAAGAATCTTTTCAAGTAAAAATATAAAAATATGCCATACGAATACCACGCAAAAGTAACAGAAGTTGTTGACGGAGATACAGTTGTCATTGATATTGACCTTGGGTTTGACGTTGTATTTATAAACCAAAAAGTGCGACTTTTAGGAGTAGATACCCCAGAAAGCCGCACTTCAGATAAAACAGAAAAAGTATTTGGTCTAGCAAGCAAAGACTACGCAAAAAAATTTGTTGAGTCATGCAAAGATAAAAATGTCATCATCAGAACTCATATCAGTGATGACGTAGATAGTAATGGAAGAGAGAAATTTGGTCGTCTTTTAGGTGAAATAGTCAATCCAGACACCAAAAAAGTACTTAATGAAGAATTAATTAATAATGGATACGCCGTCCGTTATATGGGTGAAAACAAAGATAAAGTAAAAGATCAACACCTAAAAAATAGAAAACGCCTCATTGATGAAGGCGTTGTGAAAATGTCTTATAAAGACGCTGGTGTACTATAAATATCATTTAAATCTATGGGTTACCCAACCATTTCTGTGTTTGGTAACCCAATCTACTAAAGCTTTTTCAAATCCTATATCATTACCTTTCTTCTCACTCTCTATCCATTTATGTTTTTCTATCTCTTTCTTCAATTCAATAAACTTTTGATATAGATTAGTACTTTGCATACAAAAATAAATACAAATTTAAAACATAAACATAACAAATTTATTTGTTTAAAAATGGAGTCCCGTGTTGGATTTGCACCAACCTAATGCTGTTTTGCAGACAGCCGCCTAACTACTCGACCAACGAGACACTAAAATATAATATAAAAATTACCAAGCCCTACATGACCAATACCTAGCTTTAGTACGTGGACCAGGATTATCACAATTAAATCTCCCTCTAAAAGATTTACGTCTTTTTGGATTATTCTTTTTTATAGGCATTCTTTTACCTTTAGCTGAAGATCCACCAAATCCAAAATTTACCTTAACTACTTTTCCTTTAGGATTTTTAACGTATACTTTAAATTTCTTGACATCACCTTGCATTGGTTTACCAAGGTTCACTTTACGACCACGATATTCCGCTTCACATAATGGTTGCTTATATTCTCTCATGAATTGAACAAATTCTTTTATATCTTGTTCACTTTCAACATCATATTCTTCTATATTGTCATCATCTACAAAACCTTCTTTTTTAACACAATTTGGTACCATTCTTCCGTCTTTTTCTTTCATACCAATTTGTTTATGTGTATCCCAACACGCCTCTTGAATCTCATTTAGAAGTTCTTTTAACTTAATCATATCTATAAATATACAAATAAAAATAAAACAACAAAAAAAACGATCCTGTTACTGGAATCGAACCTGTAACCGTTGTTTACGAAACAACCGTTTTACCACTAAACTAAACAGGCTTAACACGTAATTTTGTAACATTTGATTTAATTGCATTATCTATAACTTTGTTTGTAGTTACATAACTTACACCAAATTTTTTAGCAATCTTTTCAATCTCCATTCCGTTATTGTATAATTCAATAACTTCTTTTTCTTGTTCCGGTGTAAGTTTTTTTGAAGTGCGAGATTCAATTCCTAACTTTTTAAAAATTAAAGATATAGCTTGATGTGTTACTCCTAGTTTTTTTGCAATCTCATAAATTGTCATTCCACTATCATACAAATCTTTAATTTGTTTCAAACCTTCAGGTTTTATTTTTAACCTATGTAATGGTTGTTGATTTTTTGGTTTTATTCCCGCTTTTTTTAAAGCAGCGTACACACTGTGCGGAGTGACATTAAGCTTTTTTAAAATTTCTGAAAAAGCCACTCCGTTTTGATATAAATCAACAATTTGTTTATGAATTGGTTTAACAGCATGTTGATTTTTTGGTTTTATTCCTGCTTTTTTTAAAACAGAGTACACATTGTATACACTAACATTAAGTTTTTTTAAAATTTCTGATGTTGTTACTCCGCTTTGATATAAATCAACAATTTGTTTCTGAATTTCAAGTGGTAGTTTTA
>CAISYO010000327.1 GCA_903889745.1 uncultured Bacteroidota bacterium
AGTATTCAAGCTGGGGTTTTAAAAGCTAAATTACCACATCTTGATACTTATAACAAAGCACGCCAAGAAGCCGCTAGAAAATACAGTTTGGCTTTAAGTCAAAACCCAAACATTTGGGCGCCTTTTATTTGTGATTCTTGTGATTGTCACGTATTTCATCAATATGTGATTCGTATCTTAAATGGAAAACGCGATGGATTATTAGCGCATTTACAAGAAAAAGGAATTCCATGTGCTATTTATTATCCAATTCCATTACATAGTCAAAAAGCGTATGCTGATTCGAGATATAAAGAAGAAGATTTTCCAGTAACGAATCAGTTATGTAAAGAAGTTATTGCCTTGCCTATGCACACGGAATTAGACGATGAACAAATTAAATTTATTACCGACACGGTTTTAGAATATGTATAATAGTGTTCAGTCGCAGTATTCAGTCTCAGTTACTGTCTGCTGCGACTGTGACTGAAAACTAAAATATGAAGATAGTAGTAACAGGTGGTTTAGGTTTTATAGGTTCGCACACCGTTGTGGAATTACAAAATGAGGGGTTTGAGGTTATTGCAATTGATAATTTATCCAATTCATCTCTAGATGTTTTAGACGGCATCGAACGAATTACCGGTAAAAAACCACAATTTGAAAATCTCGATTTACGTGATAAACTTGCCGTACAGCATTTCTTCAAAGCTAACGAAAATATTTCTGGAGTAATTCATTTTGCAGCAAGCAAAGCCGTTGGTGAAAGTGTTGAAAATCCGTTGTTGTATTACGAAAACAACCTTAATTCGTTAATTTATTTACTACAAGAATTACAACAAAAACCTGCAGCTAACTTTATTTTCAGTTCGTCTTGCACTGTTTACGGTCAAGCCGAAAATATGCCCATTACCGAAGATGCATCTATTCAAACCGCTATGTCGCCTTACGGAAACACAAAGCAAATTGGAGAAGAAATCATAAAAGATGTAGCAAAAGTAAGTGCTATTAATGCTATTTTATTGCGTTATTTTAATCCGATTGGTGCCCATCAATCGGCTGAAATTGGAGAATTACCTTTAGGTGTGCCTCAAAATTTAGTCCCATTTATTACCCAAACGGCTATTGGGTTACGTGAAAAATTATCGGTTTTTGGTAACGACTATCCCACTCCAGACGGAACGGCAATAAGAGATTATATTCATGTTGTGGATTTAGCTAAAGCACATGTTGTTGCTATGCAGCGTTTGTTGAATAAAAAAAATATAGAATCCGTTGAAATATTTAATTTAGGAACTGGAACAGGAAGTTCGGTTTTAGAAGTCATTCAAGCCTTTGAAAAAGTATCTAATCAAAAACTAAATTACCAAATTGTTGGCAGACGTGAAGGCGATATCACAGAAGCTTATGCCAATACCGAAAAAGCAAATTCGATTCTTGGTTGGAAAACCGAATTATCACTGGAAGATGCCTTGTCATCGGCTTGGAAATGGGAAAAAAAGATTAGAAATAAGTAAGCAACTTTTGGGCTAACCACCAAAATATTGGAATACTTTCAACCCAAAAACTAGAATAATATTTAGATCGTTTTTCGTTCGAAAAGTATAAAAAACCGGCAATAACAAGGACAAAAAACAAATTGAGAAGTAGTATTTCATTTTGAATTACAACATCAATTCCTATAAAGACCATCAAGAGAAAATAACCCAATTTTTTAGTGTTTGCTATTCCTATTCGTTGTGGTAATGTTTGTAATGCAATGGTATCAAATTGCAAATCAATAATTTCGAAAATACACATCAAAGCATAAATCAAAACAAACCGCTGTACAGCTTGCAACACTACTATTTCAGTAATAGTAATCTTTAATGCTACAACCGGAAGTAAAAAAGTAACTAATGTCCAACTCAAGGCTACTAAAAACACTTTAAATCCGACCCAATTTCGACCAGAACTCAACCAACCAAAAAAAGAAAATCCGTAAAGTAAAGTTATAAATAACGCCAATAGAGCAACAAATTGCGCATCTATTTCTAATTGAAAATAAAAATAAAGTGCCACTACAAATGCACTCAAACTTAGTAAAAATATAAGTTTAAATTTCTTTGAAATTTGATGTTTTTTCAGTTTATAAACGCTAAAATATTTAATTACATTATAAGCCGCAATGGTACCAAAAAAACCAAAATAAGCAACATCACAATCATAAGAACTGTTTAATGATGTAAAAGTCAGCAAAATAAATGCATAGGCGGCAAACGCAACATGAATGCTACTCGCAATGTAAAAGCCAACTATTTTCTTCAAAAACACCATTCAACAAAAATAATCAATCTGTTAATAAGATATTGATTTAGTTGATAAAATCACAAAAAATCAGTCTTTAAAATAAAAAATTTAAGAGATTAATAATTACTTTTGTTGTTCAAAACAACACATAAAAAAACACTTATACCTTTTATCAATAAATGAGAACAGATGCATTCGCTTTGAGACATTTAGGTCCACGTGAAACCGACTTAAATCACATGTTTAAAACCATTGGTGTAGAAAATTTAGACCAATTAATTTTTGAGACGATTCCTAATGATATTCGCTTAAAAAACGACTTAAATTTAGACGAACCAATGACTGAATATGAGTATTTAAATCACATTCAAGAGTTAGGAAAGAAAAACAAGATTTTTAAATCGTATATTGGTTTAGGATATCATCCTGCAATTGTACCTGCTGTAATTCAACGTAATATCTTTGAAAATCCAGGATGGTACACTGCATATACACCATATCAAGCCGAAATTGCTCAAGGGCGTTTAGAAGCGATTTTGAATTACCAAACAACCGTTATTGAATTAACTGGAATGGAAATTGCCAATGCCTCTTTACTTGATGAAGGAACGGCTGCAGCCGAAGCAATGGCATTGTTATTTGATGTTCGAACAAGAGACCAAAAGAAAAATAACGTTTCTAAATTCTTTGTTTCGGAAGAAATTTTACCGCAAACATTATCCGTTTTACAAACACGTTCAACACCACTAAACATAGAATTAGTTGTTGGAAATCATGAAGCTTTTGATTTTTCTTCAGACTTTTTCGGAGCAATCTTACAATATCCAGGTAAATATGGCCAAGTATATGATTACAGTGGATTTATTGCAAAAGCTGCAACAAACGAAATCAAAGTAGCTGTTGCTGCTGATATTTTATCGCTTGCAAAATTAACGCCTCCAGGTGAAATGGGAGCTGCAGTTGTAGTAGGAACTACGCAACGTTTTGGTATTCCAATGGGTTATGGTGGACCACACGCTGCTTATTTTGCCACAAAAGAAGAATACAAACGTTCTATGCCAGGAAGAATCATCGGTGTATCTATTGATATGAACGGAAATCGTGCATTACGAATGGCGTTAGGAACTCGTGAGCAACATATTAAACGTGAAAAAGCAACTTCAAACATTTGTACGGCTCAAGTTTTATTAGCGGTTATGGCCGGAATGTATGCTGTATTTCACGGACCAAAAGGCTTACAATATATTGCGAATAAAGTCCATGCTTCTGCTGTTACTACTGCTGATGCTTTAAATAAATTAGGGGTTTACCAAACAAATTCGGCTTTCTTTGATACTATTTTAGTTAAAGCAGATGCTATAAAAGTTAAATCAATTGCTGAAAAACACGAAGTAAATTTCTTCTATCCAGATGCTGAAACCATTTCGATTGCATTCAATGAAACAACATCAATTGGAGACATCAACCAAATCATCGCTATTTTTGCCGAAGCAACAGGTAAAGAAAGTTTCAAAGTGAATCAATTAGCTACTGAAGCTATGGTTCCTGCAAACTTAGAACGAAAATCGGCTTTCTTACAATATGATGTATTTAACAATCATCATTCCGAAAGTCAACTGATGCGTTACATTAAAAAATTAGAACGCAAAGATTTATCGCTGAATCATTCGATGATTTCGTTAGGTTCTTGTACGATGAAATTAAATGCTGCGGCTGAAATGTTGCCTTTATCGATGGCAAATTGGAACAGCATTCACCCTTTTGCTCCTATTGAACAAGCAGAAGGCTACCAAATAATGTTGAAAAAATTAGAGCATCAATTGAATGTTGTAACGGGTTTCCAAGGAACAACACTACAACCCAATTCAGGTGCTCAAGGAGAATATGCTGGTTTAATGGCCATTCGTGCTTATCATTTATCAAGAGGCGATAACCACAGAAATGTATGCTTAATTCCAGCTTCGGCTCATGGAACAAATCCTGCATCTGCCGCTATGGCTGGAATGGAAATCATCGTAACAAAAACCATGGATAACGGAAATATCGATGTGGAAGATTTAAGAGAAAAAGCAATTCTTCACAAAGAAAATTTATCTGCATTAATGGTAACATATCCATCAACACACGGGGTTTTTGAAAGTGCAATTATTGAAATTACAAATATCATTCACGAAAACGGTGGATTAGTGTATATGGATGGTGCCAATATGAATGCACAAGTGGGATTAACTAATCCAGCAACAATTGGGGCTGATGTTTGTCACTTGAACTTACACAAAACCTTTGCTATTCCTCACGGAGGTGGTGGACCAGGTGTTGGACCAATTTGTGTGAACGAAAAATTAGTTCCATTCTTACCAACCAATCCAGTTATTCCAACAGGTGGAAGTCAAGCTATCACAGCTATTTCTTCTGCACCTTATGGATCGGCCTTAGTATGTTTAATCTCTTACGGATACATTACCATGTTAGGAGCAGAAGGCGTTACTAATGCTACTAAATATGCCATTTTAAATGCAAATTATATGAAAGCGCGTTTAGACGAACATTATCCTGTTTTATATTCGGGAGAAATGGGAAGAGCCGCTCACGAAATGATATTAGACTGTAGAGCATTTGAAGAAAAAGGCATCAAAGTAACCGATATTGCAAAACGTTTAATGGATTATGGTTTCCATGCCCCAACAGTTTCTTTCCCGGTAGCAGGTACTTTAATGATTGAACCTACAGAATCTGAAGATGTTGCTGAACTAGATAGTTTTTGTGATGCGATGATTGCTATTCGTAAAGAAATTGAAGCTTCTTCTAAAGAGGATGAAAACAACATTTTAAGAAATGCACCGCATACCTTAGCGATGGTTACGGCTAACGATTGGGTTTTTCCATACACCAGAGAGCAAGCTGCTTATGCACTAGATTATATTGCTGAAAATAAATTTTGGCCAACCGTTCGTCGTATTGATGAAGCGTATGGTGATAGAAATTTAGTTTGTTCTTGTGCGCCAATTGAAGCGTATATGTAATTGAAATTCCAAAATTAAAATTTCAATATGTAAAAGGTTTCAAGTGCAAATTTGAAGCCTTTTTTTCACCCATTACCCAAGACCTTTTACCTTTTAACCAAAATGAAAGACATCGAAACCCGCGAAGATATTTTACTCATTATGCACAAGTTTTATGATAAACTTTTAGCCGATGATGTTATACGTTTTTTCTTTACTCGTATTACATTTGTAAATGAACACTTAGAAGCGCATTTTGAGATTTTAGCTACCTTTTGGGAACAATCATTATTTTTAAAAGGCGGATATTATAATAATATGTTTTCTATTCATAAAGAAGTTCATGAAAAATCTGCATTTACAAAAGAACACTATACCATTTGGTTAAACCATTTCAATTCAACAATTGACGCATATTTCGCAGGAAAAAATGCCGAACAAATGAAAACGCAAGCCTTAAGCATGGCAACTATTATGCAAATAAAATTTACATAATTTAGTCTTAAAAAAAGAGATTTCTCATTTTTTAATCGTTTAACTAACAATTTGATAATTAGTACAAATAAAACAAGTGTTTTTCATCTCTGTTAAAAAATAATTAATATTTTCGTTACATTAAATCAACAATTATGAATATTAAAATAACCGGTTCTGGAAGTTATATCCCTACAGAGAAAGTTTCTAATATAGATTTTGCAAAACATTCCTTCTTGAATGAAGACGGAACACCGTTTCCACATTCAAATGAAGTTGTGGCAGAAAAATTTTTAGAAATTACAGGGATTCAAGAAAGACGCTATGTAACAGATGATTTATGCACATCTGACATTGCAATTCTTGCAGCAGAAAAGGCTATTTTAGACGCAAAAATAGATCGAGAAACTATTGACTACATTATTCTGGCTCATAATTTTGGCGATGTTAAAAAAGGTGCCATTCAATCCGATATTTTACCCAGTTTAGCCTCACGCGTTAAACACGGGTTGAAAATTAAAAATCCGAAATGTGTAGCATATGACATTCTTTTTGGTTGCCCAGGTTGGGTAGAAGGCGTCATTCAGGCCTACGCATTTATAAAAGCGGGTATGGCAAAAAGATGTTTAGTAATTGGCGCCGAAACCTTGTCAAGAGTAGTTGATCTTCATGATAGAGATTCGATGATTTATTCTGATGGTGCTGGGGCGACTATTGTTGAATCTTCAGAAGAACCAGGCGGAATTTTATCGCATGAAACGGCAACTTTTACTTATGATGAAGCCTATTATTTATTCTTTGGAAATTCATTCAATAAAGACCACGACCCAGATGTTCGCTACATAAAAATGCATGGTCGAAAAATTTATGAATTTGCCTTAACCAATGTGCCAAAGGCAATGGCTTCATGTCTTGAAAAAAGTGGTGTTCCCATCGAAAAAGTTAAAAAAGTGTTGATTCATCAAGCCAATGAAAAAATGGACGAAGCTATAATTCATCGCTTTTTTAAACAATACAAACAAACGCCACCCGAAGGTGTTATGCCCATGAGTATTCACAAACTAGGCAATTCAAGTGTAGCAACCGTTCCTACCCTATTTGACTTGATGATGAAAGGTGAAATAGAAAATCAAACGTTAGTAAAAGGTGAAGTAATTGTGTTTGCTTCTGTGGGAGCAGGAATGAACATCAACGCAATTGTATATCAAATGTAATTTTTCTAGTTTGTTGTTTGTTGTTAATGGTTAATAGTTAATTTTGCAAAACCATAAACAATAAACATTAAACTATAAACAGTAAGAATGTACGAAAAAACATATCCAAGTAAACGATTCAACATTACGTTAGATTTTCTAAAAAAACACATCAAAACTTCTGAAATTATTTTTGATTTAGGTGTTCCCAACCCATTTTCAAAAATTATGGTAGCTAATGGTTATACTGTCATCAATACTAATGGTGAAGATATTGATAGGGATCAATCAGCGCTTCAAAATGAAAATTATGAAGTATTTACTGGTTTTGAAATTTTTGAACATTTATTAAATCCGTTTACTGTTTTGCAAAATGTAAAAGCCGATAAACTATTAATTTCGATTCCATTACGCCTTTGGTTTTCCCCGGCTTATAGAAGTAAAACCGATATGTGGGACAGGCATTATCACGAATTTGAAGATTGGCAACTCGATTGGCTTTTAGAAAAAGCTGGATTCAAAATTGTTGACCGAGTAAAATTCACACATCCCGTTAAAAAAATAGGTTTTAGACCGTTATTGAGATGGTTTACGCCAAGATACTATTTGGTTTACGCAGAAAGAAGCCCCCTAACCCCCAAAGGGGGAATATAAAACGCAAAATAAGTTTTATAATGAACAAAACAAATTCAACACAAGGTACTTCCAACTCCCCCTTCGGGGGCTGGGGGGCTTATTACGTTATCATTCCGGCCTACAACGAAGAAGCTTTTATGGCTTTGACTTTACAATCATTAGTAGAACAAACCGTTTTACCTTCAAAAATTGTTGTGGTGAATGATAATTCGACCGATAAAACTGCTGAAATTGTGTTGACTTTCGCCGAAAAACATCCTTTTATAACATTAGTCAATAAAAAATCAGATGCGATTCATTTGCCTGGAAGCAAAGTAATTCAGGCATTTCATGAAGGTGAAAAACATATTGACGACCAATATGATATTATTGTAAAAGTTGATGCCGATTTAATTTTTCCAAGTAACTATTTTGAGACCATCATCCAACACTTTCAATCTGACGCAACGATTGGAATGGCTGGAGGATTCTGTTATGTTGAAAAAAATGGCGACTGGGTTTTAGAAAATTTAACCGATAAAGATCATATTCGCGGGGCATTAAAAGCCTATCGAAAAGAGGCTTATCAAGAAATAGGCGGACTAAAACCAGCTATGGGTTGGGACACCGTAGACGAATTATTGTGTAAATTCTACAATTGGAAAATAGTTACTGTTGAACGTTTACAAGTCAAACACTTAAAACCAACAGGTGCTAGTTACAATAAGGCTGCACGTTATAAGCAAGGAGAAGCCTTTTATAGCTTGGGCTACGGATTCATCATTACAGCCATTTCATCCTTAAAATTAGCGATGAGAAAAGGCAAACCATTGTTATTCATCGACTACCTTATGGGCTTTTGGAAAGCAAAAGCTGCAAAAAAACCTTTATTTGTTACTGCTGAACAAGCTCAATTTTTCAGAAACTACCGCTGGAAAAAAATGAAAGAGAAGTTGTTTTAAACTTATCCAAAAAAATATAGTATTTTTACACCCTACTAGAAACAGATTACTGAACACTGAATAAAATGATGCTCGTTCGTTACTTATCGCAAATAGGAAAGTATTTTATCATGTTGAAAGAAATTTTCAACAAGCCTACTAAATGGTCGGTGATGAAACAACTAATCCTAAAAGAAATTGATGACCTCATTATCGGATCATTAGGCATTGTGGCATTTATATCATTTTTCGTAGGTGGCGTAGTTTCAATTCAAACTGCCTTAAATTTAACGAATCCATTAATTCCAAAATATTTAGTGGGTTTTGCCACACGCCAATCGGTAATTCTAGAATTTGCTCCTACTTTTATTTCGATCATTATGGCCGGTAAAATGGGTTCATTCATTACTTCAAGCATTGGTACTATGCGTGTTACTGAACAAATTGATGCTTTAGAAGTAATGGGAGTGAATTCCTTAAATTATTTGGTTTTCCCAAAAATTATCGCTCTGCTTTTATATCCATTTGTGATTGGCTTAAGTATGTTTTTAGGCGTCTTTGGCGGCTGGATGGCGGCTGTTTATGGAGGTTTTACTAGTAGCCCCGAATTTATCACAGGTTTACAAACCGAATTTATTCCGTTTCATATTGCTTATGCTTTTATCAAAACATTCACTTTTGCCTTGCTACTAGCAACCATACCTTCATTCCATGGTTATTATATGAAAGGTGGCGCATTAGAAGTGGGACAAGCTAGTACTGTGTCGTTTGTATGGACTTCGGTAGTAATTATATTAATGAATTTTATTTTAACACAACTTTTATTAAGCTAATGATTGAAGTAAAAAACATTGTAAAAAAATTTGGAGATCAAACCGTTTTAAAAGGGATTTCTACCCGATTTGAAGCTGGTAAGACAAATCTTATCATTGGTCAAAGTGGCTCTGGAAAAACTGTTTTTTTAAAAACTTTATTAGGAATTCATACGCCCGATGGTGGCACTATTTCATTTGACGGTAGAATTTATTCGGAATTATCAAATGATGAAAAAAGAGCGTTGAGAACAGAAATTGGAATGGTATTTCAAGGAAGCGCTTTGTTTGACAGCATGACGGTGGAAGAAAATGTGGGATTTCCTCTCAAAATGTTTACCAAAAAAACACCGAAAGAAATTAAAGAGCGTGTAGATTTTGTTATTGAACGCGTAAATTTAACCTATGCCCATTACAAACGTCCATCTGAAATTTCGGGAGGAATGCAAAAACGTGTCGCTATTGCAAGAGCTATCGTTAATAATCCTAAATATTTATTTTGCGACGAACCTAATTCGGGATTAGATCCAAAAACAGCTATTGTAATTGATAATTTAATTCAGGAAATCACAAAAGAGTATAATATTACAACCGTAATTAATACGCATGATATGAATTCGGTGATGGAGATTGGCGAAAAAATTGTCTTTCTTAAAAACGGATTACTAGAATGGGAAGGTACCAATAAAGAAATCTTCAAAACAGATAATGAAGCGGTTACCGATTTTGTCTACTCCTCTGAATTATTTAAACGCGTTAGAAAAATGTATTTGGAAGACGATGTAAAATAGTTTAATTGATTTTAAAATTGTTTCTTCTTATATTTTTTCCAAAAATAAATTATTCACTAATTCGGCAACAATTCAACTTCTGCATTGGGCTGAAACAAATATAATCGTCCAGAACTAATTTCCTGACATTCATAACGTTTAACACGCAAGGCAATTTTTTTGAAAATCTTTCCATTATGAATTCTAAAATGACTTCCAAAAGGAATTTCAAAGATATAATTTTTATCGGTTTCTTTTTGATCAAACTGCTTTAAGGCAATAGCTAATTTTGCATCGGTATCGCTACTTGCTTTTGGATTTTTAAAATGCTTTGCCAATAAAGCCAATAATTGGTGAGGAAAAATTTCGGGTCGAATAAAAGGCACCATTAATCGTTGAAAAGTGAGTTTCCATTCCTCACCATGTGGTTTTATTCGACGACCATATTTTTCAAAGGCAACTAAATGAGCAATTTCATGAATTAGGGTCATTAAAAATCGGTATTTATTCAAACTAGCATTTACCGTAATCAAATGATAACCCTGAGCATCCTTACGATAATCACCATGACGTGTAATGCGTTCGTTGACAATTTTTAAATGCACATGATTGTCTTTGATTAGCTCAAAACAATGAGTAACCGCGTGTTCTGGAAGATATTTTTGTAAAACTTCGCTCAATTATTTATGGCGTTGAAGATGAAACCTGCAATACTTTTCCGTTATAATATTTGTTTCCCGTTAAGGCAAAATTAAAAATATAATCTGCCATTTCTTTAGCTGAAATTGGAGCAACATATCCTGGAAACGCTTCTTGTAACATTTCGGTATTTACTGCTCCAAGTGCTAAAACGTTGAAGGCAATACCTTGTTCCTTGTATTCTTCGGCTAATAATTCAGAAAGTGTAATTACAGCTCCTTTACTTGATGAATAAGCGGCTAATCCTGCAAATTTCATACTCCCTTGAATGCCTCCCATAGAACTAATTGTTACCACGTGACTTCCTTTTTCCATGAAGGGAATACAAATTTTTGTCAATTCGGCAACCGCAAAAACATTAACTTTATAAATACTTTGAAATTCTTCTGCAGAAATTTGACCGAAAGGTTTGTGCAGTAAACTTCCTGCATTGTGAATTAATACGGCTACTTTCTTCCAAGTTTGGTTGATAAATTGTTCAACTTGAAGCAATTCTTCTGGATTAGAAATATCGATTGATAAGCACGTTATGTTTTCGTGTTCAATTAATTCCTTGGGTGTTTTTCGCGAAAGGGCCAAAACCTGATGTCCGGCATTTGCAAATTGTAAGGCCATTTCATATCCAATACCGCGAGAAGTTCCTGTGATGATGATGTTTTTCAAAATAGTTGCTATTTTTTTTTAGTAAAAATAAGAAATAAAAAAATCCCGAAGAAATTTCGGGATCTTAAAATATTAAATAATCATTTAAACAAACATTGCAAAAGGGTTTTCCATGAACGCTTTAAATGTTTGTAAGAACTGAGCTCCTGTTGCACCATCCACCGTTCTGTGATCACAAGCTAAAGTAACGGTCATCGTATTTCCTACCACAATTTGACCTTTTTTAACTACCGGTTTTTCTATAATCGCTCCAACCGATAAAATGGCAGAATTGGGTTGGTTAATGATTGAAGTGAATGATTGAATTCCAAACATTCCTAAATTTGAAATGGTAAAAGTACTTCCTTCCATTTCAGCAGGCTGAATTTTTCTAGATTTTGCTTTTCCTGCTAGGTCTTTTACAGTTGCTCCTATTTGCGTTAAACTCATTTCATCTGTAAATTTCAATACCGGAACCATTAATCCGTCTTCAACTGCAACAGCAACGCCAATATTTACATGGTGATTAATTACCATAGCATCTTCTCTCCATTGAGAATTTACTTGTGGATGTTTTTTCAATGCCATTGCACTAGCTTTGATAACCATGTCATTAAAAGAAATTTTGGTTTCTGGTAATCCATTAATCATGTTTCTTGAAGCTATTGCATTGTCCATATCCAACTCAATAGTTAAATAATAATGTGGTGCTGTAAATTTAGATTCTGATAAACGTTTAGCAATGGTCTTACGCATTTGCGAATTGGTAATTTCTTCTTTAAAGACTTCACCTGTTGGTACAAATGGCTTAACATTTGAAAACGAATTAACTCCATCTGCAACAGCATTTGAAAACGATGCAGCTCTAGGTGTAAAGTTTTCCACATCACTTTTTACAATTCTTCCGTTTTCTCCCGAACCTGAAACCTGTGATAAATTAATTCCTTTGTCGTGTGCAATTTTTTTAGCTAACGGCGAAGCAAAGATTCTATCGGTATTGTTTGTTGTTTGTTGTTGTTTATTTGTTGTTTCTACTTGAGAAATAGCTTTTTCTTCAACTTTGGGTTCCGAAGTTTCGGAATCAGCGACTGCTCCAACTTTATAATTGGCTGCAATTTTTGATACATCTGTTCCTGCTGGACCTAAAATGGCCAAAACAGCATCTACTGGTGCTGAATCGCCTTCTTGGATTCCAATATATAATAAAGTTCCCGAATTAAATGATTCAAATTCCATGGTAGCCTTATCGGTTTCAATTTCGGCTAAGATATCTCCTTCTTTTACTGTATCTCCAACTTTTTTTAACCAAGTTGCGACAGTCCCTGTTGTCATCGTGTCTGATAAACGAGGCATCGTAACCACTTTTACATTAGCAGGAAGTTGGGAGCTGGGAGTTGGGAGTTCTTCTTTAACTTCAACTTTTTCTTCTTTATTTTCTGATGCAGTTCCGCTACTTAATAAGGCAGAAATGTCTTCTCCAGATTTTCCAACAATTGCCAATAATGAATCTACCGGAGCAGATTGACCTTCTTGAATTCCAATATGCAATAATACACCATCATGAAATGATTCAAATTCCATCGTGGCTTTATCAGTTTCAATTTCTGCAAGAATATCACCAGTTTTTATTGTGTCCCCAACTTTTTTTAACCAAGTGGCTACAACTCCTTCTGTCATTGTATCACTCAAACGGGGCATAGTTATAATTTGTGCCATATTCTTTATAATTTATGAGGTATAAATGGATAATTTGGCTCTTCGTAGACAACATCGTATAACTGACTCACTTCTGGAAACGGAGATTCATCAGCAAATTTTTCACATTCAGCGACTAAATCTGAAACTCTTTGATCGATTGCTTCGATTTCGGCATCTGTAGCGTATTTTTTCTCTTTGATAATGTCTAAAACTTGCGTTATTGGATCAATTTTTCTGTATTCTTCAACCTCATCTTTCGTTCTATACAATTGAGCATCAGACATTGAGTGTCCTCTGTATCGATACGTTTTCATTTCAAGAAATGTTGGTCCGTCTCCACGACGTGCTCTTTCAATGGCTTCGTGCATGGCTTCTGCCACTTTAATTGGATTCATTCCATCAACAGGGCCACATGGCATTTCGTATCCTAAACCTAATTTCCAAATATCGGTATGATTTGCAGTTCTTTCTACTGAAGTTCCCATAGCGTAACCATTGTTTTCAACAATAAATACAACTGGTAATTTCCAATTCATCGCCATATTAAAGGCTTCGTGCAAAGAACCTTGACGTGCTGCACCATCACCAAAATAGGTTAAAGTTACACCGCCTGTTTCAAAATACTTATCGGCAAAAGCTATTCCTGCTCCTACTGGAATTTGAGCACCTACAATTCCGTGACCACCATAAAAGCCGTGTTCTTTTGAAAAAATGTGCATAGATCCGCCCATTCCTTTTGAAGTTCCAGTTACCTTTCCATACAATTCAGCCATTACTTTTTTAGGATCAACTCCCATTGCAATTGGCTGCACGTGGTTTCTATATGCGGTAATCATTTTATCTTTAGACAAATCCATTGCGTGAATGGCTCCAGCAAGTACTGCTTCTTGTCCGTTATATAAATGCAAAAATCCTCTAACTTTTTGTTGGATGTAAACAGCAGCTAATTTATCTTCAAATTTTCTCCAAAACTGCATGTCTTCATACCACTTAAGGTAAACTTCTTTGGTTATTGGCTTCATTGTTGTTTGTTTGTTTTTTTTGATTCTATTGATTGTAAATCGTTATTTGATTCCAATTTTACGAAAAGCAAAAATACTACATAGATTCGTACTGAAAAAATTAAATTCTATGATTTTTGCGATTTTTTGTATTAAATCGATAAAAAAATTTACGAAATCGTTATAGATTATTTTTATCAAAAACTAAAGGTAGAATATTTTTTAAAGAATCTGATTTATAAATAGGACCTTCGGCACCCATAAATAAAATTTCAATAGGAGTATCTTGCTTCATTTCATATTCTGCAATAGCTTGACGGCAACTCCCACAAGGCGGAATTGGCTCTACAAGATTCCTGTCTTTAGGTGATGCTGTGATGAACATTTTGAGCATTTTTGCGGTTGGATATTTAGCACCTGCATAATAAATAGCCACGCGTTCTGCACATAACCCAGATGGATAAGCTGCATTTTCTTGATTTGAACCTTGAACCACTACTCCATTATCTAACAAAATTGCTACGCCAACCGTAAATTTTGAATAAGGCGCATAAGCATTAGCTCTAGCTTCAAAAGCTTGATTCATCAAATCAATTTCCTGTGAAGACAACTCTTCTTTTGAGAGGATTGAAATCACGGTATTAATGGTTATTTGCTTCATATGTGTGGAAAAAAAATCCAAATTCTACGAATTTGGATAGTTAGTTATATTACTTTAAATTTATAGTTCGTCATAATCATCTCCAAAATTAAACGTTAGCGAGAAACGCAACGTATTTTCTAATGGATTTCTCACTTTTGAAGCGGAGAACAAATAAGACACATCTACTTTTACTACATTGTATTTAAAACCTGCACCCATGGTAAAGAATTTTCTTGCACCTTTTAATTCATGTTCATTAAAAAACCCTAATCGAAGTGCAAATGAATCTTGATAAGTATACTCTGCTCCTAAAGCCCAAGTAAATTCTCTTAACTCTTCTGAAAATCCATCAGGGGCATCATTAAACGATTTAAAAATTCCTTGTGCCCAGCCTATTTTTCGGTAATCTGATTTAGCTAAATTATTAGCAGCCAAAGCCTCAGCAGGAGAAATATCGCCTTCGTCATCATAACTTGAATTACCATTTAAGTCTACAGCAGTAATCAATTCTGGAGGAGTTGGTACTAAAAGTTTTGTTACTTCGGCAGTAACACCTACTTTATTATATTCGTCGAAAACAAAATCAAAACCAGTTCCTAAACGCATGTTAGCGGGTAAAAAATTGTTATTAAAATCATCGTTATCGTAGCTGATTTTAGGTCCCATATTTTGAAAATTAAATCCTGCTCTCCATCGACCATTAAAATCGGTATAAGCTATTTCTTCCGATTGATAATACCCTGCTACATCTACAGCAAAACTTGTTGCAGCAGTAGCATCATTATTGGCATCAACCGTTTTTAACGCAGAACGAATAAATTTTCCACCTACGGCCATTGAAAATCGATCACTTAATTTTAAGGAATAAGAACCATCAAGCGCAAACTCATTTGGATTTACTATTCTTGGAATTTCATTTGGATCACCTGTTTCTCTAAACTCAATATCTCCTAAACCAAAATAGCGCAATGATCCTGCAAAGGCACTTCGTTCATTAATTCTATTATAATAAGTTATTTGACCTAATGAAATATCATTTGCAATGCTCACTAAATATGGGGTGTAACTTATAGAGAACCCTTGCTTTTGCAATGAAAAAGCATATTTTGCTGGATTGTATTGTTGCGAAAAAGCATCGGCAGAAGTAGCGACACCCATATCGGCCATACCTGCTGATCGAGCATCTGCGGCTACTAATAAAAAAGGTACTCCGGTAGTGATAACGCGGTTATTGGTTTCTTGTGCTTTTGCAAATTGACCCACTACAACAAGGGATAATAATAAAGCAATTTTTCTCATTTTACTAAAGGTATTAATTTCACAAATATAGTATTTTATTATAGGATTACAAGTTTCTCATACTTTTCGGCTGATTTACCAGTTGCAACAGACTTAACCGTTAACTTATAGACATATACTCCTTTTCCTATTTTATCACCAAAATCATCTTTTCCATCCCAAGTAATTGATCTGCTCAAAAAACCATCAGACACAACTTGTTGGTTAATAGTTTTTACTAATTTTCCTGAAATAGTAAGAATTTGAACTTGAACATCTAAAGGTTCAAATGGCATGTTATGATTGAACCAAAATTCGGTATAACTAACGAATGGATTTGGGTAATTAAGTACTTTTTCAAGCTTCAATCCTTCGTCTGAACAAATGGCGTTAAACTGAATTTCAGATGTAATTAAATTGTTATATACATCCCAAGCTTTAAATAGAACTGTATGCAAGCCAGGCGTTAGATCTCTAAATGGAAATCGAATAGATCCATTAGTATAGTCATCGTTTTCAGTTTCATAATAATCATTCAGCACATATGGGTTTGACTCGTCACCATCTAAAATAGCTACAATATCATGCCCAATACCACTTGCTGTATTAATTCCATTTTCATCCGATAAAAAAGCCAATAATATTGGAGCACAATTAGTAATTCCGCCCGAAACAAATGCTTCATCATTCATATGTAAACGAACAGTTGGCGGAGTATTATCAGTGGGTGCCGTAGTATTTACACCGCCAATTTGAATTGTTTGATCATATCCTGTTTCATCTTCGAGAACCACACCTTCTTTTTTAGCATAAAAACTAATCTTTCCATTTCCAACAGGGATTCGAATGTCTTGAGGAACCACAAAACTAAACTCGAATTGCCCATTTACTACCGATGCATTTCCTCTAAAAATGGTTTCTCCTAAAGTAGTAAAATTCATAATTATTAATCCGTTAGCATCAGATGTTCCGTTATTACCGAGCGTACTTCTATTAATTTCTTTGTCGAAAATTTGAACTGCTAAATCTCCTGTATAATTTGATTGTAAAACATCGTTTTCATCTCTAACTTCACCTGAAATTTTAACCAAACTCAAGGCTTGCAAAACGGGTAATGGTTGCGAAACAGGAACATCATTTATTTTTGTAAGTACGACTTTAGGTTTAGGAATAGCTAATTTCAATGCAGGATCACCAATGTAGAAAACAACCCTACGATTATCGGAAGCCGTTGCTATCTTAGTTAATCTGAGTGCTTCTGCAATAGTTGGATAATTTGTTGAACCGTAAGCATATAAATCTTCCGTTAAAAGATTATTCATGGTAAATCCTGTAGAAACACCTATTTGTCTGGTCGTGGCAATTAATCCTATTGCCCCTCCTGCTTTATTCCAAAACATGTATTCGCCTCCAGTAAATCTATTTGGATCATCAAAACGAGTAAATTCACAAGTAATCGTAACAAATAAAGGGTATCGATATTTATTGGTTAAATTTTGTGCTTCTAATTTTTCAAATAAACGTTCTCTTGCTAAAAATTCTTCATTACCATGCCCAAAATAATTAAATACTAAAGCGCCCAATTGTAGTGCGTCTAAAAAATCTTTTTTGGCTTCAGGATAACGTTCTCCACCTGCAGCAACTTGTTGAACATAGGCGTCGGTATGGATTTTTTTTGCGTTTACAAAGGGTTTTTGAGTCGTTAATACATCTGCAAGATTATTCAAACCCACTTGTAATGTGGCGTCTGTAGAATTATCAGCATCGTCAGAATAGATGACAAAATTATTACGCCATCTTCCATATGATTTTTCATCATGATATTCTAACACTTTATTGACCATTTCTGCAGCTTGTGATGTTGATGAAACTAAGATTCTTCCTACAGCAATGTCAATTCCGTCAAAGCTACCTGTCATGGTTCCTTCTGAATCATCCATTAATCCATAAAAATCATCAGACATAAAGGATGAATATAAAGAAAAATTTGAGGAATTGTTTATTTCGTTTAATGAAGGGTTAAAACCATGAAAAACAGGAACAATATTAGTATTATTAAATATTCGATCCTTATAATCATAGGATGCGTCGCCAAATAAATTAACATATTTTACTCTCTTTTCAGGCAATGAAGCATTCCAATAGACATATTTGATAAAATTACGTATCGCTGCAATATCTTGCTTACCCGATGAAAATTCTTGATAAATTTTATCCAATGGAACCACACGCACACTCATTCCAGAATTAGTTCTGTGAAAATTTGCCAAGGTTTCTGCCTGATTTACTAAAAACTGTGGGGTAATAATTAAATAATCAACATCTTGAAAATTTCCAAAATTATCTTTAAAAATAGTTCCCTTTAGGTTTTGATTAACCACACTAGAAGAAGATTCCTTCAATGGCAGATATAAATCCGACTCATCAATAGCAACATATTTTTTTGCTGTTCCTAAATTTACTTTGAAAGAAAAATTAGCCCCTGCAGTATTGTCATATTTTGCAACATTATAGATGTCAGTTACATCCCAAATTTGCGAAATCGCAGCAGCATTTGTAAACGAGTATTGACCAACACCAATATTTGTCTGTTCTAAATCATTTGAAAAAAGAAACTGTTTACCAAATCCAACCAAATTTCGTTTTACTTTAAGACGAATAAAATCGAGAAATCCATTTGCTGTGGGCACCCCACCATTATCATACGTTAGTAAAAAATCTAATGCGTTAGTTGTAGCTGAAAATGTGGTATTTAAAGCTGTTTCATAACCTTCAATTCCCCCATTTGAAATAATTTGCGGAAAAGTAACCGTACCGATATCTTGATTATTAACTTTAAAATTAAACGATGAATTTCCAAATGATTTAGATGCTGTGTTAATTTTAACTTCAACTGGAACTGTTAGATCTAAATTGGGAACAGAAAAAGAAAAAGTTTTTGTATTGTCAATATTAAACTGTTCGCCAAACCATCTTCTTCCAACTTTTCCAACGTTAACCAAATCTTTTTCATAAATAATTTGGTCATCAAATTGGGAAAAATTAATACTGGATGCTGTTGATGGCTCTATTGCCGATTGAATTCGCTTTCCTTGTCCGCCAGATGCTGTTACATAATAATAGGATTTATCCGCATAAAGATTCACGCTAGTTAAACTCTCAGAATTCCAAGTATCAACTCCTTCTGCATAAAATAAAATATAATCGGAGGAATCAAAAAACCCATCGCTTTCACCGATAAATTGTATTGCATTTTCTTCTAAATCATTTGGATAAGCAGTTGCATTTAATAAAGGTAACATTCGTCCACCATTACCATATATTTTAATGGTTCTAGGATCTACGTTGACCTCTAAACCAAGGCTTTGTAAAAACGATTTAGAAACTTTATAAACACCCGATTTTTCAACATAAAATCGATACCATTTACCGGTTGCTAAAACAGAATTTATTATCGATTGATTTGAAAAAGTTGATCTATTTACTTGATTTTCATACCTAATTGAGTAGGTTAACGAAATAACCTTTTTGAAATTACCATCTTCTTTAATAATAGGCGAAAATTTTATAATTCCTTTATTTTGGTCGCGTGCTTTTGTTGTTTCTGACTGAAAATTAATTGCCGAAGGAATTAACTGCAAATTCAAATCATACAATTCGGAAATGGAAATAGTTTTATATACTACATTGGTAACCGAGATAGATGCGTTTGAATTATTGAAATCTATTATTTTGGTATAACTTATTTTTTTTACATCAATGTCAATATCAAAATTTTCATTCTGAAATTGTGGTACTTTAAACGAATAATCTTCAAAAGTATAGGTTGCCTCTTTTGACCAATCTAAAAGTAATGTTTCACTTTGTTGAGCAAAAAGGCAAGAAGAAATTAATAAAAAAAAGTGTAAAAGGAGCTTTTTCATTGTTTTAAAAAACGCAAATAATGTAAATATATTACAAAGAGAAAAAAATAAATCATTTTTAGCTAAAAAAATACAATAAAATAAAAAACAACTCGTTATTGATAAAAGCAAATTGCTCCAAATAAATTTTTTTTTACAAATTTTTAAAAACGTGTTGCATATTAATACATAATTATTATCTTGCGACACTAAATTTATTACCTACTAAGTATGAAAATTAAGAAAACTATGGCTTTAAAATTGTTAGTTGTAATAGCGCTAACAATAGGTTTTACCAGCTGCAGTAAGAAAGGAAGCACTAAAGGCGGATCTTCTGCAACCGGATGGAAAATCAATGACAAAAAAGGCGGTTTCCAGTTTAATGACAAGTTTAAAAAACAAGAAACTCCTCCAGGTATGTTACCTGTTGAGGGAGGAACATTTACAATGGGTAAAGTTCAAGATGATGTGATGCATGATTGGAACAATTCCCCAAATCAACAACATGTTCAATCTTTTTACATGGATGAAACAGAAGTTACCAATAAAATGTATACTGAATATTTATATTGGGTAAAAGCAGTTTTTCCACCAACAGAAGAAAATTACAAAAACATTTATAACGGAGCTATTCCGGATACATTGGTTTGGAGAAATCGTTTAGGTTATAATGAAACTTTGACCAATAACTACCTTAGACATCCTGCTTATGCAAACTACCCGGTAGTTGGTGTAAATTGGATTCAAGCAACAGAATTTTGTAAATGGAGAACCAACCGTGTTAATGAAAATATCCTTGAACGCGCAAAATATCTTAAAAAAGACAATAAAGTAAGTTTAGGTGTTGATGTAAAAGGTGAAGCCTCATTTGATACAGAAGCATACATCAATTCTCCTTCTAAATCTTTAGGTGGAAATGAAGAAGTGGTTTTAAAGAAAGGTGCAAAAGGAAAAAAACAAGTTGGTGAAGATGCTAAAAATGTATATGCTCAAAGAAGTTCTGGATTAATTTTACCAGAATATAGACTTCCTACCGAAGCTGAATGGGAATATGCTGCAGTAGCACTTGTAGGAAATAGAGAATACAATATTTACAAAGGACAAAAAAAATACCCTTGGAATGGTCAGTATACTCGTTCTTCAAAAAGACAATCTAAAGGAGATCAATTAGCAAACTTTAAACAAGGTAAAGGAGATTACGGAGGAATAGCTGGATGGGATGACGGTGCTGATATTACAAACGAAGTTAAACGTTATGCTCCAAACGACTTTGGTTTATATGATATGGCTGGTAACGTTGCAGAATGGGTACAAGACGTTTATAGACCAATGGTTGATGACGAAGCAAATGATTTCAACTATTTTAGAGGAAACGTTTACACTAAAAATAAATTAGATGGTGAAGGAAATGCTGAATTAGTTACTTCTGATAACATTAAATATGACACTTTAAGCAACGGTAGAATTATGGCTAGAAATTTCCCTGGTCAAATTGCTCAAGTACCAGTTGATGAAAATGAAACCTATTTAAGAACGCAATTCTCAACTTCTGATAACAGAAATTACAGAGATGGTGATAGACAATCTACTCGTTTCTTTAAATTTGGAGGTTCTGATGAAGAAAATGCTGAAGGTGCTTCTGAAAAATTCAGAATGTATGAATCACCAAAACATAAAATTTCTACAGTAGTTGATTCAGCAAGCAATGCGAAAAAAATGATTAAACAATATGACAAATCTGACAAAAGAACCACTTTAGTAAATGATGATGTTAGAGTTTATAAAGGTGGATCTTGGAGAGACAGGGCTTATTGGTTAGATCCAGCATCAAGAAGATATTTTCCTCAAGATATGGCAACTGATTTCATCGGATTCAGATGTGCAATGTCTAAAGTTGGGCTAAAATCTAACAAAAAGACTCCTAGAGGAAATCCAAAACAATAATTTTCTTAAAATTCATATAAAAGCCCTTTTGTTTAAAAGGGCTTTTTTTTATCTTCGTTTCTCAATAAATCATTTTCCAATGACAATAGATAAAATTCATTCCTTATTTTTAGAATTTAATTCTGTAGCTACTGATACCCGAAAAATTGAAAAAGACAGTTTTTTTGTTGCTTTAAAAGGAGACCATTTTGACGCTAATACTTTTACCAAAGAAGCATTAGAAAAGGGAGCTAAATATGTAGTAATTGATAACGCAAATTATTATTTAGACCACAGAACAATCTTAGTTGAAAATACATTAGAGACACTACAACAACTAGCCAAATACCATAGAAATTATCTAGGAATTCCAATAATAGCTTTGACGGGCAGTAATGGAAAAACGACAACCAAAGAATTAATTCATGCTGTATTGTCGCAGAAATACAATACTTTAGCAACGATTGGTAATCTAAATAACCATATTGGTGTCCCATTAACTTTATTACGTTTTACAAAAGAAACCGAAATTGGTATTGTGGAAATGGGAGCTAATCATCAACAAGAAATTGCCTTCCTTTGCTCTATTGCAGAGCCAGACTTTGGTTATATTACTAATTTTGGTAAAGCACATTTAGAAGGTTTTGGAGGAGTTGAAGGAGTGATTAAAGGTAAAAGTGAATTGTATGATTTTCTTTCTCAAACTAACAAAACTGTTTTTGTCAATCTTGATGATGCATTACAAAATCAAAAAACCACTTCAACAAATCGCTACACCTTTTCTACATCCACAAATAGTAGCAATGTCAAAATTTACAATATTGAGGCAAATCCTATGGTTACAATAGCATTTAATGGGATAACTATTCAATCACACCTTATTGGCGAATATAATGCCACTAATATTATTGCAGCAATTACAATTGGAAAGTATTTTAAAGTAGACGATGAAGCTATAAAAACAGCAATTGAAAATTATATTCCAGAAAACAATCGTTCACAACTCATTCAAAAGAATGGAAACGAAATAATTTTAGATGCCTATAATGCAAACCCTAGTAGCATGAGTGCGGCTATAGCAAATTTTATCCAACTAAACCATTCGCATAAAATTGCAATTTTAGGAGATATGTTTGAATTAGGAACTGAAAGTCTTGTTGAACACAAAAAAATCATTGACTTAGTAACCAACGAATCTTCAATTACTACCTATTTTATTGGAAAAGATTTCTTTACAAATCAAGTTGTAGTGCCTCACATAAAGTTTTTTGAAAATTTTGAATCATTTACAAGTTCATTAAGTTCAAACCCACCAACAAATAGCTTACTCTTAATCAAAGGTTCAAGAGGTATGGCATTAGAAAAAACACTAGATTTTATTTAAATAAAAAAAGCACTTCAATGAAGTGCTTTTTTTGTGACCTCGGCAGGGTTCGAACCTGCAACCAACGGAGCCGAAATCCGTCATTCTATCCAGTTGAACTACGAAGCCGTTTATTTAGATGATAGATTATTAGACTTTTGAAATAGACTTAATCTTTTTTCTATATTCTATCCTCTATATTCCGTTATTATACTAAAAGTTTTTTTACAATTCCAGAAATAACTTTACCTTCAGCTTGACCACCAATTTGCGCTGAAGCTAAGCCCATAACTTTTCCCATTGCAGCAATACCTGTAGCGCCTGTCTCAGCAATAATTTTAGCTACAATAGCTTCAACTTCTGCTTCTGATAATTGTGCTGGTAGGAATTTTTCGATTACCGCTATTTGGGCTAATTCTGGTTCCGCTAAATCAGGACGGTTTTGAGTAGTAAAGATTTCGTAACTGTCTTTACGCATTTTTACTAAACGTTGAAGCATTTTAATTTCATCGGCTTCTGTTAAACCTTCTGCAGCACCCGCTTCTGTTTTTGCTAAGATAATAGCCGATTTAATAGCGCGTAAAGCTTCCAAAGCTAACGAATCTTTTGCTTTCATAGCTTCTTTCATGTGATCCATGATTTTTACTTCTAAACTCATATCTATTGTTGGTTTTTTAATGTTTATTTATTGTGCAAAGGTAACAAAAAAACCCGAAAATTGCTCTTCGGGTTTAATGAGGTAGGTTAGATTATTGTAAATTAATCTACATTATCATGAAGGAACGAATTGTTAGAACGAAGTTGGATATCATCGTTACTATCTGTTCCTAGTGAAATTCTAGATTGATTACTGTTTGTCGACGGTGATGATGTAACATCAATCCCCATTCGTTTATAAGCAGGCTCTTTCTCAAATTCATCAATTTGCGCATTGCTATTGTTGAATTTATGATTGAATTCCTTCATTTTTCTTTTGCGTTCTTCGGCTCTAAATTTTAATGTTTCTTCAATAGACATTTCTAATGGTGAAACAGCATCAAAATGAATGTTGTCTTCAAATTTTTCAACTTCTTTTTTCATTGTGAAATTAAGCTCTTCATCGACAGGCTCATTTACCATAGAAACTTCCTTAACTGCTTCAACTTGAGATTCCATTTCTAAATAATCTTCTAAAGAATATTTAATGATTCCGTTTTGATTCACTTCTGTAACTGGAACAACATTAATTGGATCTTTAACTTCTAAAGAACGAGTTTCAGCTGATAAATCGAATACAATTGTATTTTCAACCGGAGTTTCTACTGTTGTATTAAACAAATCTAATCCGAAATTAAAATCTTCTTTTGCTATTACAAATTCTGGATCTTTAACTTGAATTTCTCTTATTTGAGGTGTGATGATTTCAAAATTTACTGCTGCAGGAGCTGCTACCACTTCAAAAGTAACCTCAATATTTTTTAGAAAATCTGTTGTAGGAACTAAATCTATTGTTGCCACAGGTTTGTGAATTTCAAAAATAGGGTCCTCAATTTCTTCTTCTAATGTGAAAACGATTTTTGGCTCTACTTCTTCGACACTTTCTGAAACAGTTGTAGCAATAACTTCATTTACCTCAGGCGCTTCAAAAATAGGTTCGTTAACCGGAAGTGCTGCAATTGTTTTATTCAATAATTCATGAACAATTTTTTGCTCATCTTCTAAAGAGTGTATAATTTTCTTTGGTTCTGTATTTACGATTTCTGCCTGTTGCTCTACATTAAAACCTGTAGCAATAACAGTTACAGAGATAGCATCACCTAATGCTTCTTCTTCGCCAACACCCATAATAATATTTGCATTATATCCTGCTTCAGATTGAATGAAGTCATTGATTTCACCTATTTCATCGATGGTAATTTCATTTGCTTCATCGGTTCCTGAAACAATTAATAATAACACATTTTTAGCACCCGTAATTTTATTGTCGTTCAATAAAGGAGAATCTAAAGCGCTTGATATAGCTTGCTTTGCACGATCTACTCCTGATGCAGATGCTGAACCCATAATAGCTGTTCCACTATTTGATAACACGGTTTTAGCATCTTTAAGGTCGATATTTTGAGTATAGTGATGGGTAATTACCTCTGCAATTCCTCTTGAGGCTGTTGCTAAAACTTCGTCAGCTTTAGAAAAACCTGCTTTGAAACCTAAGTTTCCATATACTTCACGTAATTTATTATTATTGATAACTACTAAAGAATCTACTTGTTTACGTAAACGTTCTACTCCAGCTAACGCTTGCTCAGAGCGAACTTTCCCTTCAAATTGAAAAGGAATTGTTACAATACCTACTGTAAGAATGTCTCTGTCTTTTGCTAATTGAGCAATTACAGGAGCAGCACCCGTACCAGTTCCTCCGCCCATTCCTGCGGTGATAAAAACCATTTTGGTATTGCTGTCTAACATTTTTTCGATTTCGGCAATACTTTCAATAGCAGATTGTTGGCCTACTTCAGGATTTGCACCAGCCCCTAATCCTTCAGTAAGGTTTACACCTAACTGGATTTTATTTGGCACAGGACTATTTTGTAAAGCCTGAGAATCGGTATTACAAACTATAAAATCAACCCCTTTAATCCCTTGTTTAAACATGTGATTAATGGCATTACTACCACCTCCTCCAACGCCAATTACTTTAATTACGTTCGATTGGTTTTTAGGTAGATCAAATGAAATGTTTCCAAATTCTGACATAGTAGTTCCTTTTATTCTGCGTTATCTAAAAATTCTTTAATCTTATCTATATACTTATCAAAAAACGAACGTTTGATTTTTTCATCGGTTGTTTCTTGATGAGCAGGATGAGTTGCTTGTAACTCTTCTTTTTCTTCAGCAATAACAGGTGTTTCTGTTACAACTTGAGGGCGAACAACCACTTCTGGTTCTTCTTTTTTCATTTCTACAAATGGCGTAGCACTTTTCGTATTATTTCGAATACTATTCATCACTAACCCAACAGCAGTAGCATATAATGGACTTGATAATTCTTCGTTTGAATCTCCTGCTAAATGTTCGTTTGGATATCCTATTCTAGTATCCATTCCGGTAATATATTCAACAAGTTGTTTGATGTGTTGCAATTGGGCTCCACCACCTGTCAAAACAATCCCTGCAATTAATTTTTTCTTTGGATCTTCGTGACCGTATAATTTAATTTCGGCATATACTTGCTCAATGATTTCCACTACTCTAGCGTGAATAATTTTTGATAAGTTTTTCAGCGAAATTTCCTTTGGCTCTCTTCCTCTTAATCCGGGAATTGAAACAATTTCGTTATCTTTATTTTCTCCTGGCCATGCCGATCCAAAACGCGTTTTTAACAACTCGGCTTGTTTTTCAATAATTGAACAGCCTTCTTTGATATCTTCTGTAATTACATTTCCTCCAAACGGAACAACTGCAGTATGACGGATGATACCATCTTTAAAAATAGCTAAATCGGTAGTTCCACCACCTATATCAATCAAAGCAACTCCGGCTTCTTTTTCTTCTTGACTTAATACTGCATCTGCGGAAGCAAGTGGTTCTAAGGTTAATCCAGACAATTCTAATCCGGCGCTTTTTACACATCTGCCAAGGTTGCGAATTGAAGCTGCTTGTCCTACCACAACATGAAAACTAGATTCTAGTCTTCCGCCATACATTCCAATAGGTTCTTTTATTTCGGCTTGACCATCAATTTTAAATTCTTGTGGCAAAACGTGAATGATTTCCTCGCCTGGCAACATAGCTAACTTATGAACTTGACCAATAAGCGTATCAATATCTGCATCGCCAATTACTTCTTCTGAATTTGGTCTACTGATGTAATCACTATGTTGGATACTGCGAATATGTTGCCCAGCAATCCCTACAACTACATCATTAATTTTATATCCCGAATCGTTTTCTGCTTCTGAAACTGCTTGTTGAATCGACTGAATTGTTTGTGTAATATTGTTAACAACACCCCTATGAACACCTAAACTTTTAGATTTTCCTACACCAAGAATTTCAAGTTTACCGTATTCATTTTTCTTCCCTATCATTGCTACAATTTTAGTTGTACCAATGTCTAATCCTACTGCAATGTTGTCTTTGTTCATAATTTATTTTATTTCTTACAAACCACTTGTTGTGTAAACATTAAGTTTATCTCTTTATACTCTTTAATCAATGTATCTTTAATTGCATGGTGAAAAAAGGCTTTATAATTTCTTAGCTTTTTTTGCACATTAATTGGTTTCCCAAAAGCAATTTTATAATCAAAACTTCTGTTGGTCAACACCACATTTCCAGAAGGCATGATTTGCGCGCCAGTAATATTTTTACTTAAGAAATCATCTTTTTTAATTTCATTAAATAATTTCAAATATGACTTTCGCTTTTCTTTACTAATTTCACCAACAACTAGTGGAACTCGTGCCGAAAAATTGGTCGACAATGAAATTCTATCTCCTTTTCTGTCAAGGTAATAGCTGTCATTATCAGAAATAACTCTTAGTATAGGGGTCTTTTGAGTAATACGCGTATTTAGAAAACCATCTATTGTTGAAAAAACTTCTGCTTTTTCAATCATCTCATGATGACTGAGTTCGTTTTCTAAAGTATTCAAATCTACTTTATCTTTTTGTAATCTTGAAGCGTCCCCTAAATTTTGTATTAACAAGTTATTAACCATTTGATGTGTTAAAAACATATTTTCTTTTGAGTCAAATTGAATATCTATCTTCTTGATTTTACGCACGCTATTTCTTTTTGAAGAAAAGGAATACAAAAAAATCATTACAAAAAAGACCATCACTAGTCGTATACTATACCAATTAATTCTTCTCATAAAGCGCGTTTTTAATGTCTTTTACCATCTCACCAATGTCTCCAGCTCCAATTGTTATAAACACAGAAGCATCTGAATTTTTAAATGCAGTAATCAACTGATCCTTATTCACTAATTTTTTATTGGGATTATTTATTTTTGTTAACAACCAACTCGAATTTATTCCTTTCATAGGTAATTCTCGTGCTGGATAAATCTCAAGTAAAAGTATCTCGTCAAATTGCGCTAAGCTTTCGGCAAAACCATCGGCAAAATCTTTAGTTCGACTGAATAAATGCGGTTGAAAAGCTGCTATAATTTTCTTTCCTGGGTACAATTCGCGAACCGCTTGATGCACTGCGTTAATTTCAGTTGGATGATGTGCATAATCATCAATATACACTCTATTTTCTTCTCTTATTTGAAATGAAAAACGACGTCTAACTCCTTTAAAACTGGCTAAAGCAGCACAAATTTTATCATTGGAAACTCCATATGACTTTGCCATTGCAAAAGCCAATAACGCATTCGTTAAATTGTGATGCCCAGGTAAACCAAATTTTACATTTGGCACTAATTCTGTTGGAGTTTTCACACCAAACACATAAAAACCATTTTCGATTCTAATATTTTGTGCCGAAAAATCAGCTTCATTAGTAACGCCTATGGTAATTCCTTCAAGAGGCAATCCGTTGATGATGTATAAATTTTCCTTTGGAGTTTTAGCTGCAAATTCTCTGAATGAAGCTTCTATGTGTGCCGCATCTCCATAAATATCTAAATGGTCTGCATCCATTGAGGTTACACAAGAAACATTTGGATGTAAATGTAAAAACGAACGATCAAACTCATCTGCTTCAACAACCGTAACTGTTTTTCCTGAACCAATTAGGTTTGAATTATAGTTTTCAACAATTCCGCCTAAAAAAGCAGTAACATCTACTCCACTTTCATATAAAACATGTCCTAAAATACTTGATGTTGTTGTTTTTCCATGTGTTCCGGCTACTGCAAAACAATAGGTGTCTTTAGTTATTAAGCCAAGTACTTCGGCACGTTTTTTAATGGTATATTCTCGTTCTACAAAATAATTCCACTCAGAATGCGAAACAGGAACAGCAGGTGTAACTACAACCAATGTATTTTCGCTATAGAAATCTTTTGGAATTAAATTAATAGTATCTTCAAAATGAATGGCTAAACCCAATGCTTGCAACTCGTCTGTTAATTGTGTTTCGGTTTTGTCATAACCCGCTACATTTTTTCCAATGTATTGAAAATAGCGCGCCAAAGCACTCATGCCGATGCCTCCGATGCCAATGAAATAGACGTTATGTATTTGGTTTAGGTTCATATATTTTTGTTTCAGGTTTCAAGTTTGATTTGTTTCAGGTTATATACTTGAAACGTGGAACTTGAAACATTTAAACTAATTTAACTATCTCTTCAACAATATCTTTTGTTGCGTTTAGTTTCGCTAATTTTTTTATGTTTTGACTTAATTCTATTTGCAAATTTTCATTTGAAATTACATCTGAAAATATAGGTTCAAATTTTTCATTCAACTCGTTTTCTTTTAAAAGGATTGCTCCATTTTTATCTGCAATTGCTTTGGCATTTTTCGTTTGATGATCTTCTGATACATTGGGCGATGGAATAAAAATCGTAGGCTTACCCACAATGCATAATTCCGAAACCGAAGATGCCCCTGAACGCGAAATAATTACATCTGCAGCAGCATAAACTAAATCCATTCGGTCAATAAACGCCATCACTTGCACTTTTGGTGATGGGTGATGGGTGATGGGTGATGGATGGTTGCCACTATCAAACTTTTTATACTCTTCGAAATACAATTTTCCGCATTGCCAGATGATTTGACAGTTTTGATTTAAAAGAAAATCCAATTCTTTTTCAATTAATTGGTTAATTCTTCTTGCGCCTAAGCTTCCACCTAATATTACTATTGTTTTTTTAGATTCATCTAACTTAAAATAGGTATTTGCTTCACTTTTATCAGCTTGAACTAATAAATCTTGTCGCACTGGATTGCCTGTTAATATCATTTTATCCTTTGGAAAAAATCGTTCCAAATTTTCATAGGCAACACAAATTGCATTGGCTTTTTTTGCTAATAATTTATTGGTTATTCCAGGATATGAATTTTGCTCTTGAATAACCGTTGGAATTCCTAATAACGATGCTACTTTTAATACCGCTCCGCTTGCAAAACCACCTGTGCCAATTACCACATTTGGTTTAAAACTTTTTATAATAAAAAAAGATTTCAACAAACTAGAAGCTAATTTTATTGGAAACAATGCGTTTTGAAAAGTTAATTTTCTTTGTAAACCTGCAATCCATAATCCTTTAATTTCATAGCCTGCTTGAGGCACTTTTTGCATTTCCATTTTATCTTGCGCGCCAACAAAAAGAAATTTAGCTTCAGGAAAACGCACTTTTAATTCATTGGCAATAGCTACTGCAGGATAGATATGTCCTCCTGTTCCGCCTCCGCTAATTATGAATCTTGGTTGTTGCATTTATTCTTTATTTCTTACGCTGTTCATAGGATTTTGACCGTTATACAAACTATCTCCTTCGTCTTTACTTAATTCTTCTTTAATTGAATACTTCATTTCCTCCATTTTTTGCTGATTTTCATCAACTTCTTTTTCTTCATTTAGGGCAACTTGCGCATCTATTATTTGTTGTAACGCTTCGTCGCGTTTACGTTTTTCATCTAAATCTAATGCGATTTCTTCTTCCTTTTTCGTAACACTTAATATAATTCCAATAGCTATGCAAGTCATCCAAAGAGAAGTTCCACCACTACTAATTAATGGTAACGGCTGACCCGTAACTGGTAGTAATTCAACGGCAACACCCATATTTATGAATGCTTGAAAAATAATTGGGAAACCAAGTCCGATAATTAGCAGTTTTCCAAATAATGTCGTTGCTTTTTGGGCATCAATAATAAATCTTACGAAGAGTAGTAAATACAAAAATAAGATTCCTACAGCACCAATTAATCCGTATTCTTCGACTATAATTGCGAAAATAAAATCGGAAGAAGATTGCGGAAGAAAATGTTTTTGCACACTTTTTCCAGGGCCAAGACCATAAATCTTACCAGAAGCTATGGCTATTTTTGCATTTTCAATTTGGTAATCATCATCATTTGGTTTGTCATCAAAAAAACTATCAATACGACTCATCCACGTATCAACACGATTGGGCATTGCATCTGGAAATGCTTTGGCAACCATGATAAAGAATAACAAACTTGCAAAACCAGCTCCAACTATAAAACCCAAATATTTTAAGGGATATTGCCCGATGAAAACGAGCATGCAAACCATAGAAAATATCAAAGCAGTAGTAGAAAAATTAGCAGGAAGCACTAATGCTAAAACAGCAAATACAGGCAACCATAGTTCTAATAATGATTCTTTAAATGAATATTCTTTGTCGCTTACTTTAGCTAAATAACGAGCAACATAAATCATCAAAACAATAAATGCAATAGTTGATGTTTGAAAACTAATACCAACAAATGGAATTTGAATCCATCGACTAGCATTTGCCCCATCTATTACGGTTCCTTTAAATAAAGTATAAACTAATAATAATATTACTAGTGGAATTCCAAAAATAGATAATGCTTTAAAATAATGATACGGTGTTTTATGAACAAAAAATACAATAGTAAACCCCAACATAACGTGTATAAAATGTTTGAACAAATAACCTATTGTTGAACCTTTACCGATTACATAAACTAAATTTGTGCTGGCGCTATAAACTGGCAAAAAAGATACCAGAGCTAATAGAAACACTATTGCCCAAATGGTTTTATCTCCTCTTATTTTACCAATGATATCGAACATTATCTTTTATTTTTTTACTATTCATTCAAATATAAATGTGATTTCTCCTAGCGTCGAAATGACAACACCAACAAAAAATTACAAATTATAAATCGCTTGTTTGAATTGATTTCCTCTGTCTTCATAGTTTTCAAACAAGTCAAAACTTGCACATGCTGGAGATAAAAGCACTGTATCTCCTTTTTCTGCAATTCGTTTTGCAATTTGAACAGCTTCAGACATTGAAGTTGTTTCAACCATAATATCTACTACATTATTAAATGCATTACTTATTTTGGCATTATCTACTCCAATGCAAATTATGGCTTTTACTTTTTCACGAACCAATGGCATTAATTCATCATAATCATTTCCTTTGTCAACACCTCCAACTATCCAAACCGTAGGTGTCGACATGCTGTCTAATGCATAAAAAACCGAATTTACATTAGTTGCTTTTGAATCATTAATATACTGTACACCTTGTATTTTTAATACTTTTTCTAAACGGTGTTCTGCACCTTGAAAATTAGTCAAACTTTCTCTAATGGTTTGTTTTCTAATATTCAACAACTGAGCAACAGCAGTTGCTGCCATTGCATTTTTAATGTTGTGTTTTCCTTCTAAGGCTAATTCGTTTATTTGCATAGTAAATATTTCTTTATTAATCGTGCTATTTATTTTGTTTTCTTCTAAAAAGGCTCCATTATTTTCAAGCTTTTCTGAAAGCGAGAAGGGTACTTTATTTGCTTTAATTGTATTATTTGTTAACCAATTATGGATGGCTTCATCTTCATAATCATAAATTAGATAATCAGCTTCCGTTTGGTTTTTTGTTATTCTAAATTTTGATGCGATGTATAAACTATAATCATAATTGTATCGATCTAAATGATCTGGGCTAATATTTGTAATGATGGCAATATGTGGTTTATAATTAATAATACCGTCTAATTGAAAACTGCTCAATTCTAATACATAAACATCGTGCTTATTTTCGGCTACTTGCCAGGCAAAGCTTTTTCCGATATTTCCTGCTAAACCCACATTTAAACCGCCTTGCTTTAAAACATGATAGGTTAATAATGTGGTAGTAGTTTTTCCGTTACTGCCTGTAATTCCTACGGTTATTGCATTGGTAAACTGTGCTGCAAACTCAATTTCAGAAATAACTGAAATTCCTTTTTCGATGAGTTTTTTTACAATAGGTGCTTTCTCAGGAATACCAGGACTTTTCATTACTACATCGGCATTCAGAATTAATGCTTCTGTATGCTTTTCATCTTCCCAGATAATTTCATTATTTGTAAGAACTTCTTTATAACTGTCTTTTATTTTTCCATAATCGGAAACAAAAACATCATATCCTTTTTGTTTCCCTAAAATTGCGGTACCAACTCCACTTTCTCCACCACCCAAAACAACCAATCGCATACTATCTCAATTTTAATGATACCAATGAGAAAATTGCCAATAGAATTCCAACAATCCAAAAACGGGTGACTATTCTACTTTCGTGATATCCTTTCTTTTGATAATGATGGTGTAAAGGAGACATCAAGAAAATACGTCTTCCTTCTCCAAATTTCTTTTTCGTATATTTAAAATAACTTACTTGGATAATCACCGATAGGTTTTCAGCTAAGAAAATTCCACAAACTACCGGAATCATTAATTCTTTTCGAATAGCAATTGCAATAACTGCTATAATTCCACCAATGGTTAAACTTCCTGTATCGCCCATAAAAACAGATGCTGGATACGCATTGTACCAAAGAAATCCAACTAAAGCTCCTACAAAAGCAGCAATGTAAACGGTCATTTCTCCTGAATTTGGGATGTACATAATGTTCAAATAATCGGAAAAAATGATGTTTCCAGAAACGAAGGTGAATAAACCGAGTGTTAATACCGAAATTGCAGAAGTCCCTGCGGCTAAACCATCTATTCCATCGGTTAAATTAGCTCCGTTTGAAACCGCTGTAATGATCAAAATCACCATTGGAATAAAGATCAACCAAGCATAACTTTTATAATCATCTCCCATAAATGAAAGTACTTCAGCATAGTCAAACTCGTTGTTTTTCATAAACGGAATCGTAGTTGCTGTTGATCTTTCCTCTAAATCTGAAGGTTTTATATTGTTTTCAATTTTTACTCTTGAAGTCAATGTATCTTTTCTAACCGTAACATCTGGACTTAAATACAACACGGTTCCAACAATTAATCCTAAACCAACTTGTCCAATTACCTTAAAAATTCCTTTTAAACCTTGTTTGTCTTTTTTAAATATTTTAATGTAATCATCAATGAAACCAATAGTTCCCATCCAAATGGTAGTCACAATTAGTAAAATGATATAAATATTATTCAATTTTGCTAATAATAATACCGGAATTAAAGTTGCTAGAATAATGATAATTCCACCCATTGTAGGTGTTCCAGCTTTTGCGGTTTGTCCTTCTAATCCTAGTTCGCGTACCGTTTCACCTACTTGTTGATTTCTTAAATAATTGATGATTTTTTTTCCGTAAATCGTAGCAATTAATAACGATAAAATAAATGCCAATGCCGAGCGAAAAGTAATGTATTGAAATACACCTGCCCCTGGAACATCAAATGCTTTGTCTAAGTGTTGAAAAATATAGTATAACATAATATTTGCTTAGTTTTAAAGGTTAATGTTGGCTTATTTATTTAGTTGTTGTAATAATTCGGTTACTATTTGTAAATCATCAAAATCATATTTCACTCCATTTATTTCTTGATACGTTTCATGACCTTTTCCAGCAATTAAAATAATGTCATTTGGATTTGCTAATTGACAGGCCGTTTTAATGGCTTGTTTTCTATCTAAAATGGAAATTGTCTTTTTGAAATTTTGAGGTTCAACTCCTTTTTCCATTTCTTGAATGATTGATTCTGGATTTTCAGTTCTTGGATTATCAGATGTAAAAATGGCTTTGTCGCTTAATGTTGAAGCAATATTTGCCATTACTGGTCGTTTAGTTTTGTCTCGATCGCCACCACAACCCACAACTGTAATAAGCTGTTCGTTTTTAGTGCGAATATTTTCTATTGTTTGCAACACATTCTCTAAAGCATCAGGCGTATGTGCATAATCTACAATAGCCGTAATTTTGGAATCGGAAACAATAAACTGAAATCGTCCAGAAACACTTTCTAACTCTGAAAGCAATCGTAACGCCTCAAATTGTTCAATTCCCAATTCAACTGCAACGGCATAAATAGCTAATAAATTATAGGCATTGAATGATCCAATTAATTTAACCCAAACTTCATTATCATTAATTTTTAGCAATAATCCTGATAATTGATTTTCGAGAATTTGAGCTTTATAATCGGCATACGATTTTAGCGCATAAGTGATTTTTTTTGCCTTTGTGTTTTGAAGCATTACTACTCCATTTTTATCATCGGAATTTGAAATTGCAAAAGCTGATTTTGGCAAATAATCAAAAAACGACTTTTTTACATCGCGATATTCGGCAAAGGTGTTATGATAATCTAAATGATCGTGTGATAAATTGGTGAAAACACCTCCCGCAAATTGAAGAGCGGCTGTTCTTTTTTGATGAATTCCGTGTGAACTCACTTCCATGAAACAAAATTCGCAACCTTCTTGAACCATTTGGTCCAAATAATAATTTAACGTCAGTGAATCTGGAGTCGTGTGTGTTGCTTTAAACTCTTCGGTATCCACCATAATTTTAACCGTTGAAAGTAATCCAACTTTATATCCTGCCTTTTTAAATAACTGATATAATAATGAAGCGATTGTTGTTTTACCATTGGTACCCGTTACGCCTACCAGTTTAATTTTCTCAGATGGATTATCATAAAAATTAGCCGATAAATACGCTAAAGCCTCATTTGTATCGTTAACTTTAACATAAGTTATATTTTCGGCTAAAACTTTTGGGAATTCCTCGCAAATAATCACGCATGCACCAAGTGAAATTGCTTTTTCAATATAATCATGACCGTCTGAAAGTGTTCCTTTTATCGCCACAAAAGCAGTATTTGATTCCACTTTTCTAGAATCAAATTCAATTTTTGATATAGTTACATCGGTAGCTCCATGAACTGCTTCAATGCTAACTCTATATAATATGTCTTTTAGGCGTTTCACGATAATTCGATTATAATAGTTTGATTTTTATTAAATTTTTGTCCCGAGGTAATGGATTGTTTTTTCACTCTTCCGATACCAACTACTTTTACTTTTAACCCTAAATTTTCTAATAAAGCAACAGCATCCATAGCTTCCATCCCTTTTACATTAGGAACAATTTGACCTTCTTTTACAACTTCTTGGTAATAATTTGCATATTTTTTTTCTTGAGACACCACTTTTGCATCGATGTTTTTAACATGATTGGTAGCTGGAGAATCGGTAAATATTTTTTGTGCGATTCTTTTAAATACAGGACCGGAAACATCGGCACCATAATATCCTACGGTTTTATCTGGCTTATGAATTACAACAATACATGAATATTTAGGCTGAACAGCTGGAAAATAGCCAACAAATGATGAAGCATAATACATATCGGGTTTTCCATAATTAACTTGGGCTGTTCCGGTTTTTCCCGACATTGAAAAATCTTTTGAGTATAATTTTGAACCCGTTCCTCTTTTTACCACATTCTCTAAAACTACCTGAACTTTACCTAGTGTTTCTTGTGAGCAAATTTTTGGATTAATAACTTCAGTATTGAATTTTTTAATGGTTTTATTCCATTCTTTTACCTCGCTCACAAAAATAGGTTTCACCATAACACCATTATTAGCTACCGCATTATACATGGTTAATGTTTGTAATGGAGTTACTGACAAGCCATAACCAAAAGCCATCCAAGGTAAACTTGTTCCCGACCAACCGCTAGTGCCTGGATAAGGTATATAGGCTCTACCTTCACCTTTTATTGGTAAACCAAGCGGTTTATGTAATCCATAACTTCTAATTCGATCTACAAATTGTTTTGGATTATTTTTATAATTATTATAAACCGATTGTACTAATACTGTGTTTGACGAAACTTCAAAACCTCTAGCTAACGATATTTTACCATAGCCTCCTTTATGAGAATCTCTTACCCAACTTCCGTAATATTGAATTTGACCACCTCTTGAATCATAAACAGTACTCGTGTCTGCTTTTTTATCGTCTAAAACCGCAATTAAATCAAGTAACTTAAAAGTAGATCCTGGCTCATGAGTTTCGTTTATGGCATAATTTTGGGTTTCAAAATAAGACCCATCTTCAGCTCTTCCTAGATTGGCAATCGCTTTAATATGACCTGTTTTAGTTTCCATAACCACCACACATCCATGATCTGCTTTGTAAATTTCTAATTGTTTTAATAAAGCGTGATGTGCAATGTCTTGAATATATACATCAATGGTTGAAATAATATCATAACCATCTTGCGGATCTTTCTCATTGACATCACCGATAGGTTTCCACTGATTTTTTGCAATTTTTTGCATCATTCTGTGGCCATTTTTTCCATTCAAATAATCTCTAAAAGCATATTCAAGACCCTTTCCATCTTCATTTGAACGTTCATAACCAATAGTTCGTTTTGCAACTAAACCAATAGGATGTTCACGAACCGTTTTTTGTTCAATAATAATTCCTCCTTTATTTGCACCTTTATTAAATAACGGAAAGGATTTTAAACGCACTTGTTCAGTATAACTTAGTTTTTTTGCGATGAAAACATACCGACTTTTATTGGCTCTTGCCTTTTGTAATTTTGCCTGATAGAAACCTGCTGGCTTACCAAACATTACTGACAATGAATCTGAAAGGTCTTTTAAATTATCTCTAAAATGTTCGTCAGAAGGCACTACAGCATCAAAATACACTGCATATTCAGGAATTGACGTTGCTAATAAACTTCCGTCTGCAGAGTATACATTGCCTTTATTTGCTGGAATTGGAAAGTTTTTAACGGTACGTTTATTTCCTAAATTTCTATAATACTTTCCTTCAACCCACTGAATATTATTGAGTTTAATCAAAACAAAGACAGCCATCATAAAAAATAAGAAGGCTACAAAATACATGCGATACGATATTTTTTTATCTTCTATTGCCATATTTTTAATTTATCCCAAAAACTCTTTTTATCTTTTTTACTTTCAACTATAATCTTTGTTGGCGGTTCTTCAGAAGGAAAAATTTGACGTACTTCCATTTTTTTTTCCACTGTAGATTCCATTTTTAACTTCATCAATTCAGAACGACGATCTACAAATTCAGAACGTAATTCTTTAACCTGATTAGTTAATTCGGTAATTTTATAATTTTTGGCATCATACTGATGATTATTAGCAATCATAATCATACCTAAAATCACTAAAAAAACGATGAACTTCCAATTCTTAAGTGCATCATCACTAATAAGAAACTTAGCTTTTAATAAACTGTAAACTCCGTTTTTCATTCCTATTATATTTTTTCAGCCACTCTTAATTTTGCACTTCGAGCTCTATTATTTATAGCAATTTCTTCTTCCGAAGGCACTATTAATTTTTCAATTATTTTGAATGGAACCTCAAAATTTCCGAAAAAATCGCGCTCAGGTTCACCTTCAAATAAGCCGTTTCTAAAAAATCGTTTTACCAAACGGTCTTCCAATGAATGATAGGAAATTACACTTAATCGTCCTCCTGGCTTTAAAATTTCTAATGATTGTTCTAAAAACTCTTTCAAAACATCCATTTCTTGATTCACTTCAATTCGGATTGCTTGATATATTTGGGCTAAAAATTTATTGCTTTTATGCGCAGGTAAAAATTTAGCCAGAACTTGTTTTAATTCTTCCGAATTTTTAATCTCTTTATTTTTTCTTGCTGTAACAATAACATTTGCCATTGCTCTAGCGTTTTTTAATTCGCCATAATTGAATAAAACACGTGAAATTTCTTGTTCATCATATTCATTCACTACATGATAAGCACTTAAATCACCTTTTTGATTCATTCGCATATCTAATTCGGCATCAAAACGAGTTGAAAAACCACGTTCAGCCACATCAAATTGATGCGAAGAAACCCCTAGATCTGCTAAAATTCCATCTACTTGTTTAATTCCGTGAAAACGTAAAAACCGTTTTATAAATCTGAAATTTTCGTTTATTAAAGTAAAACGATCATCACTTATTGCATTATTTAAAGCATCGGTATCTTGATCAAAAGCAAAAAGCTTCCCATTGACACCTAAACGACTCATCATTTCTCTTGAATGTCCGCCACCACCAAAAGTAACATCAACATACACTCCGTCAGCATGCATATTTAATCCATCTACCGTCTCTTTTAGCAATACTGGATTATGATATTCCATCCTCGTCGTCATTTAAGTTACCCATTACTTCTTCTGCTAAATCTGCAAAATCATCTGTAGCATTTTCAATGGCATTTTCATATTTGACTTTATCCCAAATTTCAATAATGTTGATAGCAGAATTCAATACAATATCTTTTTCAATCGTTGCAAAAACAACTAAATCTTTTGAAATCAATAGTCGTCCAGTTGCATCGATATCCACCATTTTAACCCCAGCTGTAAATCGTCTAATAAAATCGTTATTCTTTTTTACAAAACGATTTAATTTATTGATTTTCAACATCATTTTATTCCACTCACTCATCGGAAACAACTCCAAACAAGGCTGAAAAACAGAACGCTTCAATACAAATCCTTCCTCTAAAGAACCCAATTGTTTCTTTAGAGCAGTAGGCAACATAAGACGCCCTTTTGCGTCTACCTTGCATTCGTATGTTCCAATTAATGTTTTCAATTCTTTTTCTATTTGAATATGTACAAAATTAAAAAAAATTTACCACTTTTTACCACATAATACCACTTTGTTAATAAGTTTTTCGAAAACAAAACCAAAAAAACCACTTCTTATTCAGTTGTAATTATTAAAACACCATAAATGGAAGAATTTAAATACTTTTAAAAATAAATTACCACAAAATGAGTTGGTTAATAATTGTTTTAAAATTGTTGATAACTAACAAATTATAAGCAAACACCTCTAAATTTCATGGTCCTAATTTTTTTCTTTTGTTTCCGCAATAAAATAGTATATTTGTCAAATAGGACAACCAACACTTTAAGTGGTATTTATGTTAAAAAAAGAAAAAAAATATACCTATTTTGAAGCCGGAGAAGGAACCCCAATCATCATTTTACATGGTTTAATGGGAGGTTTAAGTAATTTTGCAGGAGTAGCTGAATTTTTCCCACCAAAAGGGTATAAAGTTGTGATACCCGAATTACCTATTTACACGCAAAACATTTTAAAAACAAACGTAAAAGCTTTTTCAAGATTTGTTAAAGATTTTATCATATATAAAGGTTTTGACCAAGTAATCCTTGTTGGAAATTCATTAGGAGGCCATATTGGTTTATATCATACAAAGATGTATCCTAATCTTGTAAAAGCATTAGTAATTACTGGAAGTTCAGGCTTGTATGAAAGCGGAATGGGCGAAAGCTATCCGAAAAGAGGCGACTATGAATACATCAAAAAGAAAGCCGAAGATGTTTTCTATGATCCTAAAATTGCGACCAAAGAAATTGTAGATGAAGTTTTTGCTACGGTTAATGATCGAATTAAATTGATTAAAACTTTAACCATTGCTAAAAGTGCTATCCGTCATAATATGGCTAAAGATTTACCTAAAATGACTACGCCAACCTGCATTATATGGGGAAAAGATGATAAAGTAACTCCGCCAAATGTAGCTGAAGAATTTAATAAATTGCTACCCAATTCAGAGTTGTTTTGGATTGATAAATGTGGTCATGCTGCAATGATGGAACATCCAGATGAGTTCAATGAAATTTTATTGAATTGGTTGCAAAAAAATAAATTATAACTATTCCCCTTAAATGGGGAATTTTAGTATAAAATTACATGAAAATTAATACCGCCGAATTCATTATTAGTAATTCTGAAGTAGATAAATGTCCGAAAGAACGTTTGCCTGAATACGCCTTTATTGGTCGTTCAAACGTAGGAAAATCTTCTTTGATTAATATGTTGACCAATCATAAAAACTTAGCAAAAACCTCATCAAAACCAGGTAAAACGCAGTTAATTAATCATTTTAAAATTAATAGTAATTGGTTTTTAGTCGATTTACCAGGTTATGGATATGCTCGTGTTTCTAAAAAAACGAAAGCCGTGTTTCAACAATTTATTATGGATTATTTTGAACAAAGAGAGCAATTAATTTGTGCCTTTGTATTGATTGACATAAGATTAGAAGCACAAAAAATTGATTTAGAATTCATGGAATATTTAGGTGAAAGTGAAATTCCGTTTGCTATTATTTTTACTAAATCGGATAAATTAGGCAAAAACAAAGTGAACAATCATGTGGAAGCTTATAAAAAACAATTATTAGCGGGCGATTGGGCTGAAATGCCGCCTTATTTTGTAACGTCTTCACTTGAAGCTATAGGACGCGAAGGAATTTTAGAATACATCAATCAAATTAACGAAGATATTTTTAAAAATGAAGGATTTATATAAAAAAAGAGCCGCAATCAGCGGCTCTTTTTTTATGCTTTCAATTCTAATTTCTCGGCAAAATAATCACAAAAATCGCGCATAGTATCCGACATTTTTTCATCGGCAGTAGCGCGTTGAAATGTATCGGCCATAGCCACTAAGGTTTGGTGAAAAAATTGCTTCATTTCGTCTACTGGCATATCTTTTGTCCATAAATCAATACGAAGGGTTTCTTTTGCTTTACTATCCCACACCGACAGCATTAATGCTTTTGCCTCTTCTTGCTCCACACCGCCATCTTGTGCCGTCCACAATAATTTTTCGGGCACATTATTTTCATCTAAACCTACGGTAATTTTTATATCTGATTTTTTCATTGTTCTATTATTGTTTCTTTGGTTTGTATTTCGAATTCTCAAAAATAGTTTTGGCATCCATTGCCATTAATTGTTCTAAAGTTACCTCATCATTGTTTTCCATATAACTTCTTACAATTTGCCAACCTAACCATTGCCCCACTCGACCAGGTGTTTGATTGTCTATTTCTAAATAAAATTTTGAAAAAGGAGCCGGATAAATAAACCGTTGTTCGTTCTTTGGATTTGCATCAAACAATAATTTATTTTCTACCAAATTACTCCACATGTAATATTCGTTTTCTTGGCAAAATTTCAGTTGTAATTCGGTATACCCAATTTTATTTGCATCGGAATATTCTGGAATTAATTTATCTTTTATATACAATTCTTTCCCATAATAAATCATAGCCGAAAGTAAGGTTCTATCTCGAGGCGTAGCAATTTTACCGTAACAAAAACTCGACACTAAATTAGGAACGATTTGATTTGCTTCTAACTCCATTTTCTTATATTCGGGAAAATCTATATAAAACCGATGGTCTTTTCCTAAGTAACAATCTAAAGACACCAAGGCAAGTGTGTCTACATAAAAAACTTTGCCTTCCATATCTACTTCATTTATTAAAGTAATTACACGAGGCGTTTTGTACTTTGGAAAATAATACTGCACATGAGCAAATAATTTTTCAAGATCGCTTTCCACTTTTCCAAGGGTAGGATATTTTACCTGAACCTCTTTATATAATTCCTTTAATAATGGATTATTCATTTTGTTTACCCATAACGAATCGGGATTTCCTGCTGGAAAAAAGAACGGATATTTTGATTTAATTTGTTCGAGTTCATTAGGCTTAGAACCAAAAAAAACTTGATCAAATCGTTCAACTTTAAAAGTGACCGGAATTTGAGCTACCGCTTCTTCAATTTTACTTTCTTCTCTACAAGAAAATAACGAAACGATAATTAGCGCAAATATTAATTGCTTCATATGGCGTATTTTTATAATTTTATCAAATATTAATTCGGTTACAAATATACAGTTATCGACTTACAAATTTTCATAAAAAAATGACAAATTCTACTCCTTTTCAAGCAGAAAAAATTAATGATTTCATTGTGCAATGGCTGCATGATTATGCTATAAACGCTAAAGTAAAGGGTTTTGTTGTAGGCATCTCGGGCGGAATTGATAGTGCGCTAACGTCAACATTGTGTGCGCAAACGGGTTTACCTACGTTATGTATAGAAATGCCAATACATCAAGCGGAAAGTCATGTCAATAGAGCCAACGAGCATATTAACCAATTGAAAAGTAGGTTTCCAAATGTATTGAATGAACGTGCCGACTTAACTCCTGTATTCGAACAATTTAAAGCGCAAGTTCCAGCATCAGATAATGAAACGACACTAGCTTTATCACTAGCTAATACTCGTGCTAGATTGCGCATGACTACTTTATACTATTTTGCTGGATTACATGGATTTTTAGTCGCTGGAACCGGAAATAAAGTAGAAGATTTTGGTGTAGGTTTCTTTACAAAATATGGCGATGGCGGTGTAGATATTAGTCCAATTGCCGATTTAATGAAAAGCGAAGTTAGATTATTAGCTGCTTATGTAAAAGTTCCTCAAAGTATTTTAGAGGCCAAACCAACCGATGGATTATTTGGTGATGATCGTAGTGATGAAGATCAAATTGGCGCTAATTATGATGAATTAGAATGGGCTATGAACCAAATGGCATTAGGAAAAAAAGCAACTGATTTTTCAGGACGAGAAGCGCACATTTTTACCCTTTATGAACGACTTCATTTGATCAACCAACATAAAATGCAACCCATACCTGTTTGTACAATTCCTGAAGATTTAAAATAATTATCATCCTAATTTACAGTTAATTACATTTTTTTATTAACTTTGACTATGTAAGTTTTAGTACTGTAATTTATTAGCTATGATAAAAGTATGTATTGCAGATAATGCTCCGGTTATTTCCTATGGAATATGTTCCTATTTTAAAAATCATTCCAAAATAAATTGTATAGCCGAGGCAAATAGTATTGAACACCTTTTAAATGTACTAAACACAAAAGAAGTAGATTTACTTTTATTAGATATGGAGTTAAATGGGTTATCCAGTTTAAGAGACATTAAAAGTTTAATACAAGATTATCCAAAACTTAAAATCATCATATTTACGCTTGTTGCCGAAAAAGTATATGCTCAAGCTACTTTAAAAATGGGCGTTGCTGCTTATTTAGATAAAACATCCGAATTAACGTTACTAGAAGACACAATAGAAAACGTTATGCAAAACGCTACTATATCAAAGAAAAAAGTGACACGGCTTTTTAAAAAGGTTTCAAATAGAGAAATTGAGGTGCTTCGGTATTTGAATAATGGTAAAAAGAATAAAGAAATAGCGCAAATTTTAGGTATTGATGAAAAAACTATTAGCACCTATAAATTAAGGCTTTTAACCAAATTAAACGTAACTAACTTAGTTGACTTATTAAAAAAAGCAAAAGATTTGGAAATAATTTAATGATAGCGAGATAGTACTCTGCCTAAATTTTTTGAAAAAACATGGGTAAGCCCTAAATAAGCCATAACCATTTCTAACGATTCTCTGTTGTCTTGTTCCTCTTCGGTTGATAAATTATTTTTTAATTCATCAATAATATTATTCACTAAATACCAACGTAAAGTAATAATAGTTTCGGTAACATATTGACTAATAGTTGCTCCTTTTTGTTTGACATAAATTTGCTGGACTTCCCAATTATGAAGCACTTCGCGCTCTTCATTCATTAATATCGAAGTAACTTCTTGCGCTAATTCCTCTGGTAAATGCATTAAATATTTATCCAATTCAAACACTTCTGTCTCGTTGAAATAAGCAATTAAATGATTATAAATTGCTTTAAATATTGGGTTAGCCAATTCAATTTCGTCAACCTGCAAGCTCAAATACACGCGCTCAAACACCTTGTAATTCTTTTTTTCAACTACTTCCGTGTATTCGCCCTCTTCATTTTCGGTTAAAATTCGGTCTTCAAATTCAACTATTTTATCTCCATATAGCAATAGAATTTGGATAATTTTATGTTCCAATTCATATTGTATATCCACTTTAGCTGTTGGCGCAGCAATATCATTCTTTACAACTTCAAAGGCCTTTTGTTCCGAAGCTTCAGAATTTTTATATTGTTTATTGGCTTCCGATAAGTCTTTTTTGACTAATTGTGCCAATGTATTAAAAAGCACATCTTCGGAAATATCCATGATTCTAGAACATTCCTTGATATATACTTCTCTTTTAATTCGATCTGGAATTTTTGAAATACTTATGACCATATCCCGAATCAAATCGGCCTTTTTTATCGGATCATTCTTAGCTTCTTGCATTAATAAAGATGCCTTGAACTGAATGAAATCTTTAGCATTTTCTTCAAAATACAATAACAAATCTTCATACGATGTTTTTCGGGCAAAACTATCTGGGTCATCTCCATCAGGAAACGTACATACTTTTACGTTCATTCCGGCCTCCAAAATCAAATCTATACCACGAATCGAAGCACGAAGTCCGGCAGCATCACCATCAAAAAGTACGGTTATATTTGGCGTTAAGCGATTAATCAAACGAATTTGATCCGGTGTTAAAGCCGTTCCAGAAGAAGCTACGACGTTTTCAATTCCGGCTTGATTCATTTGAATGACATCAGTATATCCTTCCACCAAATAACAATTATTTAGCTTCGCGATGGATTGCTTCGCATGAAAAATTCCGTACAAGACTTTACTCTTGTGGTAAATATCGCTTTCGGGCGAATTGAGGTATTTGGCTGCTTTTTTATCATTGGTCAAAATACGCCCTCCAAATCCTAACACGCGACCGCTCATGCTCTGAATAGGAAACATCACACGACCTTTAAAACGGTCAAATTGCTTGTCTTCCTTAACAATTGAAAGTCCGGTTTTGTCTAAATACTCTAATTTATAACCTTTACCCAGTGCTTCTTTGGTAAACGCATCCCAAGTTTCTGGCGAATAGCCTAAGCCAAATTTCTTAATGGTTTCGGAAGTAAAACCTCGTTCTTTAAAATAGGATAATCCGATGGCTTTTCCTTCTTCGGTTTCTAATAACGTGTGATGAAAATATTTCTGTGCAAATTCAGAAACCAAATACATACTTTCCTTTTCATTTGCTTGAGCTACATCTTCATCAGACTGAACTGTTTCTTCAATTTCAATATTGTATTTTACGGCTAAATATCTGATAGCTTCGGGATACGTAAAATGCTCGTGTTCCATTAAAAAGGTGACTGCATTTCCTCCTTTTCCCGACGAAAAATCTTTCCAAATTTGCTTCACAGGCGACACCATAAATGAAGGCGATTTCTCGTTCACAAACGGAGACAAACCTTTCAAGTTACTTCCTGCGCGTTTGAGTTGGACAAAATCACCAATAACCTCCTCAACTCGGGCGGTTTCAAATACTTTTTCTATGGTGTCTTTTGAGATCAATTTTGATTTTCAGATTTTAGACTTTAAGATTTTCAGATAATGGAAAAACGAATTCAAAGTTACAAAGTTAATCCATAAAAAAACGTATAAAAACAAAAAAGTACCACATTGCTGAAGTACTTTTTCGAAACAGAGAACTTAACCTAACTCTAAATTTAATTAAAATCAAAGCGTATACCTAATGAAACGTTGTTTTGATCTATATTATTGTTCTTAAACATCGGATTTAAGTCATATTTAACATATAAGCTGGTAGATTTGTGTCCAACATAGGCACTTAGTCCATAGGTAAAATCGTTTACATTAAAATCCGCTTTTGTTTTTTCATTAATTTTTTTTCCATCCAATTCATATCTAATAAATTGTTTCGAATTAGTATTAACTCCAGCAAATCCTCCTAAACCAAATCTAAAACCTTGATGTGATTTGAATATTTTTTTTCCATCTTTTTCTTCTGTTTTAGAAAAATCAAATTCCAAATGTAAAGGGAGAACAAAATAAACATTTTTAAAATACGTAAAATTATCTTTTACATTTACTGGATAAGTCACTAAAACCGTTTCACTTCCTGTATCTTCAAAAACTCTATTTTCAGTTGCATACAAAAAATTATATTGAAATCCTAAACCATATTTTAAATGTAATAAATTAGAATTTTGCAACAATCTAGTATTTAACGTAATTCCCCATTCCCAAAAAACGGAACGCAAGTAACCAAAATCAGAATTAGCAACAGCCCCATTTGTAACTAAATTATTAACACCTGTTGCAATAACAACTTGTGATGTAGTTCTATATTCTCTTTTGTAATTCTTATATATAGAATCATTATTCATTGATACATCCAATATACTTATAGTTTTCTTTTTCAAATTTTCATCTTTTTTATCAGTACTTGAAAATGCAATTTTTCCGTTTACTTTATCTTGAACCAATTGTGCTAATTTAGCTTCTTCAATTGCTACTTTGGTATCAATGTTATTAGCACGTTCTTGCGCAATTTTAGTTTTTAATTCTTGCGCTCTTTCAGGTGTTATTTTACCTTCTTTTACTTGAAAATCAATTGCTTCAACTTCTTTTTTTAAGGCGTTTTTTTCTTCGAAAGTAATTATTTCAATATTTGTAGCAATTTCTTTAGCTTGTTGTTCAAAAGATTTTTCTTGCGCTACAACTTTTGTTAGTAAACTAAACACAATAACGATGGTGTATAAAATAATTTTTTGCATAACTGTTCGATTTTTGATTGTTGATTTTTATGATGATTTTTGATTTATTCGTAATTTCTATTCGCTAATGCTGATTTGGCATCTTGAAATTTTTTAGTTAGTTTTTCTAAAGTTGTTTCTTTGTGATTTTCGTCTAACTCTTTTTCAACGGTAGATAATAAACTAGCGGCATCTATTTTAATTTTAGATTTAACACTATTTTTTTTATTCGATGGAATTTCTTTTTGATTGACTGGAACTTCAACTAACAATTTTTCGGGTGATGGATGCTGGAAGCTGGGAGTTGGAAGCTGGGAGTTGGGAGTATTATTTCCTTCCAAAATATGTTCCTTCTTTAGCAATTCCTTACTTCCTTCTGATTTTTTATTTGTTTGTGTGGTTGAAAAATTATTTTCATTTTGAACTAAAATGGGTTGCTCTTTTTCGACTGAAATTTGATTTATTTTATTCGCGTCAATTGAATCAATATCTTCATCAACTGTGGTTAAAACTGGAATTGAATTATTAATTTTTGGCTCTTCATTTTGATTGAAGATAAAAAATCCCAATCCGAAAAAAAATACTACAGAAGCAGCTGCAAAAAACCATCCATAGCCATTTTTTGATTTTTTATTTTCAGAAACCGTTAGCATCGCATCTAATCGATCCCATGCCTGTAAAGAGGGTTGAATTTCTCGAGTATTCAACTTTGATTTGATTTGACTATCTAAATTATGTTGTGCCATTTAGCTTGTTTTTTAAATCTATAATTTGTTGTTGTAATAACTTTCTTGCATGAGATAATTGCGATTTTGAGGTGCCTTCGCTTATGTTAAGCATTTCAGCTATTTCTTGATGCTTATAGCCTTCAATAGCATATAAATTAAACACCATTTTGTAACCGTTAGGCAAATTGTCAATCATATTTTGAATGTCGTCCGCCGAAAAATCTTCCATTTCATATACCGATTCATTTTCGTTTACTCTTATATCTTCTATATCTTGGTGATTGAAATTGTTCTTTTTCACCCGAAGATAATCGATACATTCATAAATCATAATGCGACGTATCCAACCCTCAAAACTGCCTTTATGTTCAAACTTATTTAAATGAGTAAACACTTTCATAAATCCGGTAATCATAACATCCTCTGCATGATGAAGGTCATTAATGTATTGCCTGCACACACTTAACATCTGTGAAGAAAATTTGGTATAAATTTGCTGCTGGGCTTGTCGATTATGATCAACTGCCAGTGCAATAAGTTTTTTTTCTTCTTGGTGTAAGGGAATTACCTTCATATTCAAGTTCAATGTCAACTGTAAAATCAAATAACTGAATTTAATTTTACAGTTGCGCTTTTTATTGAATTATTACTTCTACTAATATAGACGAGAACGAAGTAAAAAAGGTTGTATGAAAAGAAATTAATTTGAATTTCTTTTCTTAATATAACTTTTAGGTGAAATATTAGTGTATTCTTTAAAGCTAATTGAAAAATAAGATAACGAGTTAAAACCACAAGCATCGGCTAGCTGTTGCACGTTTGTTTCTCCGGCTTCAATCATTCGAATTGCATATTCAATTCTGAATTCTCTTACATAAGTAGTCGTATTCATTTGTTTATCTCTTCTGATTTTTTTATCTAAAGCCGATTTACTAATGAATAATTCAGTAGCTATTTTTTCAATCGTAAGATTTGACTTAATATTACTTAAAATAATATCATTTAATCTTTCGAAGAAATTTTTATTTTTAAGCTTGATTGTTACCTTAGAAAATGGATCTTGAGTATTTCGTTTAATCAAGGTATTTTTATATTGAAGAAAATTCTTTACTTTTAAAATAAGCTCTTGAATTTTAAACGGCTTGTTAATAAAATCATTAACGCCATTTTCAAGCTGTTTTAACTTCATTTCGAAAGTCATATTGGCAGTGATGATCAAAAATGGAATTTCATCATATTTCTTATGCTTTCTAATTTTTAGAAACAATTCTTCGCCAGTCATAATTGGCATCATCAAGTCACAAACTATGATGTCTGGCATTTTTTTTTCTAAATAATGATACCCTTCGAGCCCGTTTTGGCACCATTTAACTTCATATCCATTAAATTGTAACAATTCGGTAACTGTTTGTCCTAATGAAATATCATCTTCAATTAATAGTATTATTGGTGTTTTTGTCTTCATAATGTAAAATTAGTTTTTTATTTTTTAAATCATGCATAATTTATTTTTATTTTTTAACACACAAAAAGAAGATGTGAAAACAATTACTTCAAGAATAACATCTGAAGTAGACCGTATGACCGAATTAATGAATAATATTCTGATTTTTGGCGAAAACGAATCAAATAATTTAAAAATTGATATCAAAAAACTTTTCTTTACTGATTTTATTGAAAAATTAATCGAAACCTATTATAATAATGAAAAAGACGGTCGAAAATTAATGCTTGAATTTATTGGAACTGAAAGAGAAATTGAATCAGATGAGCGTTTATTAATTCATATTTTGACCAATTTAATTTCGAATGCCTTCAAATATTCTAAAGACTGTGCTAATCCAAAGTTAAAAATTAACTTTATGGAAAACAGTTATAAAATTGAAGTTATTGATTATGGTATCGGGATTTTACCTGATGAAAATAAACATTTGTTTAAATCATTTTTTAGAGGAAGTAATACCGCAAATATAAAAGGCTCAGGACTTGGACTTATTGTAGCAAAACAATTTACAGAATTATTGAATGGAAATATAGCCATTAATAGTTCGTCCGAAAATACAATTGTAGTATTAGAATTTCCGTATTATCAGAAAAAATAAAAATTTACTTTTTTCTTTCAATTACATAATTCACCATCAATTCGAGCGCACTTTTATATTCAGATTCTGGAAATTCTTGAAGTATCAATAGAGCTTCTTGATGAAATTCAAGCATTTTTTGTTCTGCATAAGTTAATCCATTATTATCTTTAACAAACTGAATTACAGCAAAAACACGCTTCTTATCTTTATTGTGATTTTTAATTGAATTAATGAGCCAGCTTTTCTCTTTTGGGGTACAATGATTTAAAGTATAAATCAAAGGCAATGTCATTTTTTGTTCTTTAATGTCAATTCCGGTAGGTTTACCAATAGCATCATCGGTATAATCAAATAAATCATCTTTAATTTGAAAAGCCATTCCAATAAGTTCGCCAAATTTTCTCATTTTCTCCACAACTTCATGATCATTTGGAGCCACTGAACATGCACCAAGCGAACAACATGCTGCAATTAATGTAGCCGTTTTTTGTCGAATGATTTCATAATATATAGCTTCGGTGATATCTAATCTTCGTGCTTTTTCAATTTGAAGTAATTCACCTTCACTCATTTCGCGCACAGCGATTGAAATAATTTTTAATAAATCAAAATCATTATGATCAATTGATAGTAATAACCCTTTTGACAATAAATAATCACCAACTAAAACCGCTATTTTATTTTTCCAAAGAGCATTTATTGAAAAAAAACTACGGCGTTTATTGCTGTCATCAACCACATCATCATGAACTAAAGTTGCCGTATGAATCAATTCAATTACTGATGCTCCGCGATACGTTCGCTCGTTAACCTTTCCATCAGCAATCATTTTAGCGGTTAAGAAAACAAACATCGGTCGCATTTGTTTTCCCTTTCGGTTAACAATATAATGGGTTATTCTATTTAACAAAGCCACTTTAGAAGACATTGCCTCACGGAATTTTTCTTCAAAAAGTTCCATTTCTTGAGCAATTGGCAGCTTTATTTGTTCGGTTATTTTCATCCATACAAAGATACCATTCTAAAAATGAATAGAAAAATATTTTATGATTAAACCATTTTTGTATATTTGAGTCTAAATTTCAGAACATTAAACCAAAAAATATGAAAAATTTATTAAAATTATCAGCTGTATTTTTGCTTTTAATAACTTATTCAAGTTGTGATAAAGACAATACTAATGACATGACATCGGCTCAATTAACTTCTGACGATGCCATAGTGAACTCTAAAATTGATCTTGCAAATGATGATATTGCAACTATTGCCGATCAATTATTTGATAATATTGACGCTACAACTTTAAACTATAGAGCTATTGAAAACAATGCTACTATTTTTTCAAATTGTGCTACAATTACTAGAGTACCAGCTTTTGGAACCACACCTACTCCTGGAACTCAAGTGACAAAGACTGTAGATTTTGGTACAACTGGTTGTACATTAAATAATGGCAATGTAGTAAGAGGAAAAATCATTATCACGTTTGTTTATCAGCCAAATGCAACTTCGCATACTGTAACCTATACTTTTGATAATTTTTACCACAACAACATAAAATTTGTTGGAACAAAAACCTTTACTCGTTCAAGAACTACTGCAACCGCTACTTCGCCTTCACACCCAATTGTAGTGATGCAATTAGAAATGACGATTACAATGCCAAATGGTGATGTATACACACGTGTAGGATCTAGAACTAGAGAGTTGGTAGAAGGATTTAATACAGAAAATATATTTTTAGATAATATTTACCGAATTACTGGTAGTTGGACAACAACGAATCAAAATGGAAACCAACACACTGCAACAATTACTGAACCATTAATGGCAAAAATGAGTTGTATTGCTGTAAATAAACCTATTTTAGCTAGAGGAATTATTACATTCGTAAGAAACAATGTAACTTCTACTTTAAATTATGGAAATGGTGAGTGTGATAATTTAGCCGTTTTCACAATAAATGGAGTTTCTTTCACCATTGTTATTGGAAATTAACTAAATAAAAGCAATTAAAAAAGGGCTTAGTTAACTAAGCCCTTTTTTTATGATTTATTGGCTAACTGACCGCATGCAGCATCGATATCTTTACCGCGACTTCTTCTTACTTTTGCAACTATATTATTTTTTGCTAAAGCAGTTATGTAAGCATTAGTTGCTTCTTCAGAAGCTTGTTGAAAAATTCCGTCGTCTATTGGGTTGTACTCAATTAGATTAACTTTACAAGGTACATATTTACAGAATTTAACTAAAGCGTCAATCGATCTTTTGTCATCGTTTATACCTTTCCAAACTACATATTCATAAGTAATTTTGCTTTTGGTTTTTCGGTACCAATATTCCAAACTTTCTCTTAAATCGGTCAACGGAAAATTCTTGGTAAAAGGCATAATTTCATTTCTAATTTCCTCCACTGCCGAATGTAATGAAACCGCTAATTTGAATTTTACCTCATCATCAGCCATTTTTTTAATCATCTTTGGAATTCCAGAAGTAGAAACGGTAATTCGTTTTGGCGACATTCCTAAACCTTCAGTAGAGGTAATCATATCAATGGCTTTCATGACGTTTGGATAGTTCATCAAAGGTTCGCCCATTCCCATAAAAACAATATTTGACAAAGGACGATCATAATACAAACGACTTTCATTATCAATAGCTGCCACTTGATCATAGATTTCTCCTGGTTCTAAATTTCGCATTCTTTTTAATCGAGCAGTAGCGCAAAAATTACAATCTAAACTGCAACCCACTTGCGAAGAAACACAAGCTGTGGTTCTAGTTTCTGTAGGAATTAAAACCGATTCTACAATTAAATCATCGTGCAACCGAACGGCATTTTTAACTGTTCCATCTTCGCTTCGCTGAATTGTATCTACTTTAATGTGATTGATGACAAAGTTAGCTTCTAAAACGGCACGCGTTTCTTTTGACACATTGGTCATGTCTTCAAAAGTATGAGCGCGCTTTTGCCATAACCATTCGTAAACTTGATTGCCACGAAACGCTTTATCGCCATTTGTAACAAAAAAATTACGCAATTGTTCTTTTGTAAGTGCTCGTATGTCCTTTTTCTCGATTTGCATAGTGCAAAAGTAATGATTTTAGAAATTAGAATTCAGAAATTAGAAATTAGAAGGATTGGAATTTGTATTTTTGTTTAAAATTTGATTTCATTATGCACTTTATATCCGAAGATTTAGAAGATTATGTAGCAAATCATTCAGAAAATGAACCTGAATTGCTAGCTCAACTGAATAAAGAAACCCATCAGAAAATTCTACAACCTAGAATGCTAAGTGGTCATTTTCAAGGAAGGGTATTAAGTATGCTTTCAAAAATCATTAGACCTACACATATTCTTGAAATTGGAACTTATACAGGTTATGCTGCATTGTGCTTAGCCGAAGGTTTGCCCGAAAACGGCACTTTAGATACTATTGATATCGAGGAAGAATTAGTTGATTTTCAGAAAAAATATTTTGACGTTTCACCTTGGAAAAACCAAATTATTCAGCATTTAGGCGATGCCATTGATATTATACCCACTTTGAACAAAAAATTTGATTTGGTATTTATTGATGCTGATAAAGAAAATTATGTAAACTATTTTCATTTGATTGTTCCAATGATGAACAAAGGTGGTATTATCTTATCGGATAATGTATTATGGAGCGGAAAAGTATTGGAAGAAGTAAAGGCTAACGATACTAGTACGCAAGTTTTACTCGATTACAATAAGCTTTTAAAAGAAGACCCAAGAGTAGAAACTGTTTTACTTCCTATTCGAGATGGCTTAACAGTTAGTAGGGTTTTGTAGTTTTCTGTTTTTTTGATTACCAATTATATTTTTTGGAAAAATGGTTATAGATTTTGTAACATCCAAAACCAAAAGTTCCTCCAAATAAATACCCAGTTAAAATATCGCCAGGAAAGTGTAATCCAAGATAAATTCTACTGTAAGCAAATATCAGCGGAAAAAAGAATAACAAATAAGTGTGTTTGTAATATTTTCTTATGATTAAAAAAACAAAAGTTGTTGTTGCCATTGAATTAGAAGCATGACCTGAAAAAAAACTAAAAGTGTCGCTATCTTTTACTACTCTTATTAAACTCGCTAAAGTAGCGTCATTACAAGGGCGAATGCGTTGAAAATGATTTTTAAATAAATTGGTAGTTTGATCTGTAAACGTAATTAAAACAGCAATAAACAACACAATAATACCTAAATTTTTCCAACCTAGTTTTCGTTGTAACATATAGAAAACGGCTATAAAAAATGGGGTCCAGTGCAATTGTTTAGTAATAATTAGCCAAAAAGCATCAAACGGTTTACTCCCTAAATTGTTCAAAAAAACAAATAGTTCTTTATCTAAGTGTATTAATTCTTCCAAAATTATAATTGTCTTTTAATTGGTCCTGATAAATCTTCAATGTTTTCTTTTAGTTCTTCAACTGGTTTTTGAAGTCCTAAATCAATATTTTCGATAGGGTTTGTTATTTGTGATATGCCTGATTTTGCTTTATTAATCTCTTCGGAAATTCCTCCAGTAATTGAATCTATATCCATTCCGTTATCTCGTGCTCCTTTTTGAATTTCATTTTTAATTTCATTAGTTGCGTTTTTTAACTGCGCCATGGTTTTACCTAAAAAACGTGCAATATCTGGAATCTCTTTGGATCCAAATAACATAAGTACAACTATTAGAATCAACAACAATTCTCCTATTCCATCAAACATAAAAATCTATTTAGTAGGCAAATTTACAAAGAAATACGCATATTTTTTGATACATTTAAAAAAAGGCTATCCGAAGATAGCCTTTTAAAAATTTATTTTTTTTCTAAGGTATCAAATTTTGATTCCATTTCGGCTTTAGGCCAAAAGTTATTAGTTACATCAATATCTGCTGTTTCTAATTTTGGATCCAATTGTATTTTAACTACTTTTTTCTCAGTAGCAAAAACTCGTTTAGCTGTCTCATTGTTTTTTCTCCAAATTTGTGCTGGAAATTTGTGAGTTTCTGAAGTTCCATCTTCAAACTGAAGTTCCACAATAATAGGCATTATCAATCCGCCTGGTTTAGCAAATTCAACCTCATAGAAAAACTTAGGCGATTTTAATGCGCTTATTTCTTCAGCCGAATAATTTTTATTTAAATAATCTGACAAGGCCTGAACCTTTGTTCTATCGAAACCATTCTTCAATTCGGGTTTAAAATCTGTTGAACCTTCTAAAACCATTTTCAACATCGGTTGATTTTCATCACCAATTTTTCTTCCTCTTCTATTGAATTGTGCTTTTGCTTCTTTTGGATCTTGCTCAATAACATAATATTGTTTCACATCTTTCACAGCAATATCAGTAAAGTCTGTTGAATAAAACCAACCTCTCCAAAACCAATCTAAATCAACCGCCGAAGCATCTTCCATTGTTCTGAAGAAATCTTCTGGTGTTGGATGTTTAAATTTCCAACGGTTTGCATAGGTTTTGAAAGCGTGATCAAACAGTTCATGACCCATAATAGTTTCTCTTAAAATATTTAATCCTGTTGCGGGTTTTCCATAAGCGTTTGCACCAAAATTGTAAATATTTTCAGAATTCGTCATAATTGGTTCTAAATATTGTTGGTTTCCTTTCATGTAAGGTACAATATTTTTTGCTGGTCCACGCATTGCAGGAAAGTTTGGATCAAATGTAGTTTCAGTCAAATATTCTAAAAACGTATTTAATCCTTCATCCATCCAAGTCCATTGTCTTTCATCTGAATTTACAATCATTGGAAAGAAATTATGTCCTACTTCGTGAATAATTACACCTAACATACCATATTTCACTCTGTTGCTTACAAACCCTTTATCATCTGGACGTCCATAATTCCAGCAAATCATTGGATATTCCATTCCTTGGTCTTCTGCAGAAACAGAAACTGCTTTTGGATACGGATAATCGAATGTATGATGTGAATACGTTTTTAAAGTGTGTGCAACTGCTTTTGTAGACAAATCACCCCATAAAGGATTAGCTTCTTTTGGATAAATAGAGATAGCTAAAGGTTTATTGGTAGGTAAATTAACCGCCATTGCATCTAAAATAAATTTTCTAGAGGTTGAAAATCCAAAATCACGTACGTTTTGTGCTTTGAACTTCCATGTTTTCTTTTGGTCAGAAAAACTACTCTCTTTTGCAATTGCTTCTTCTTGAGTTACAATGACAACTGGTTTATCAAAAGAATTTTCAGCGAGTGCCCAACGCTTCATTTGTTCTGCACTATATACTTCACTTTTATTTTGTATTACACCAGTTCCTTCCATAATATGATCAGCAGGAACCGTAATATTTACTTCATAATCTCCAAAAGTTAATGCAAACTCTCCTCTTCCCCAAAACTGCATGTTTTGCCATCCTTCAACATCGCTATATACAGCCATACGGGGGTAAAATTGTGCCATTACATATAAACGATTTCCGTCTGGAAACTGCTCATAACCTGAACGACCATTATTTACTTGTTCTTGATAATTTACAATATTGTACCACCATTTGATTGAAAAAGTAACTTTTTCGCCATTTTTTAAAGGTTTTGGCAAGTCAATACGCATCATGGTTTGATTGATGGTATATTTCATAGGGTTTCCTTTTGAATCTTTTACATATTCAATATTAAAACCACCCTGAAAAGGTGCTTCAATGAATTTTTTTGCAAATCCATCAGAAGTAATTGATTTATTTAATGATTCACTTTCAGCTAGTGGTGTTTTAGAATCGGGTCTTTCGATATTCTGATCCAATTGTACCCATAAATATTCTAACGATTCTGGGGCGTTGTTGTGATAGGTTATGGTTTCTGAACCGTATAATTTTTTATTTTTATCATCTAATTCCAGATTCATTTTATAATCTGCTTTTTGCTGATAATAAGCTGGTCCAGGTGCTCCAGAAGCAGTTCTAAACATATTTGGCGTTGCCATTTCAGTGTACATTTGACGAAATTTATTCTCATCATAATGTCCAGATTCACGCTTTTTTTCTTCTGGCTTTGCCTCTTGAGCAAAACTTCCGAAATGAACTGCTAAAATTAAAAAAGCACTTAATAAAATTAATTTTTTCATGGTATACTGTTTGTTTTAATAGTCGATTTTTTCTTGAAACATTGTATTAGTCAATAAAAAGCTTTTTTTGTTACTATTAATATTAGTATGAACAATATTTTGTTGATCTTGAAATGTTTCGGTTAATAATGAATTATAAAATTCGAAGGTATTTATTTTTTTTGAAATAGCAATTTTTGTGTAAACTATTAACACGTCTCCTTCAACTTCTTTCGCTAAATATTCGATTACTTGAGGTTTTTTATTGATCGAAATTTTGATTTTTTCCTTAACATATGCTTTTATCCATTCTTCCGCTTCCGGAAGTTCATTAGTAGAAGTAATATTAGGTTTTTTTTGATGTTTTTTAGTTAGGGCCTTTTCTAAATCATCAATAAAAATTCTGGAAGTAATTTCTATTCTTTTTTTATTCGGCACATAATCTATTTGTGTTACCGAAACATAAAATTTATGCAGCGCGAAAGAACTACACATTATAAAACAAAAAATCAATAATCCTATTTTAAAGTTGTTTTTCATTTGGTAAAAATAGTAATTATTCTTTTTGATTTTGCTTTTTGAATTCGGCAGCTTTTTGAATTAAATATTCTATTAATTTCAACTCGTTTTCTGGCTTTAATAAGGGTGATAATTCGCACACATTTAGTTCAGAAAAACCCATAAACATAGGAATATCTTCATTTTTTAATTTTAAGGTTTCTACAAAAAAATTGTGTGAAAAACGTTCAAATAAATGATCGGAATACGATTTAGATTGCAAGGATTTAATCCGCCTTTCTTCATAAACTCTTTTGGAATGACTTTTTGAAAGAGAAGGTTTTATAAACAAACTGACTAAACCTGCGCCTATGGCAAGAAAATTAAAATTAGAACCGTTTGGTGCTAAAATAGTTGGCATCGCAGTATTTACTGGAGCACCGGTTCTAACATCGTCTTCATAATGCATGATTTTTTTAGCGTCAATGACTGCAAAACCATCACCATAAACTTGAATTCGTTTGGTGTCTTCAGTTAAATTTCCTGAAAGTGTGTAAGGTGTTATGACAAGTTCATCTAATTCTGTGATTTTAACATGCAATCTTATTTCGAGTTCTTCTTTCCAAAAATCCTTTTGAGTTAAAATGTATTTTTGTGAGACAAAAGAAGAACCTTCAAAAAACAGCGTATCGGTAGCTCTTGCTCGGATTGAAAATTTTCCATCAATATCTGTTTTTGCTCCCACATTTGATGAAATATTATGCACCGAAATATTTTCAACATCAAATGAATCAACAACAATTATTCCGCGAAGGACTTTTCGTTCGATGCCTTGTGAAAATAGTTGGTTCCCTAAAAATAGACTTAGAATAACTAAAAATAGTGATTTCATATCTGTTTATTAAATTTTATCAAAAACCTTGCAATTCGCGATAATTTGTGGCTAACTCCGATAAAATAAATGTAGCCATTGTATAATTTTTTATTTTAATTGCATCAGCAAATCGTTGGTTATCGGAAGCATAAAACATGAATCCTTCTACATATTCTTCAGGAATTTTTAATGTATTGATTATATAATTTGCATCATATTTATTGGCTAATTTTATTTGAAGAAGCTCTCTTTTCTCAACTTCTACCTCCTTATTTAGCCTATTTGTTCTGCCACTTATTGCGTTTATCAATCCATCAACGCTCATTCCTCCCACTGGAATTAATAGCGGACTATACCATTTAAACTGTCCTGCTGTGAGTAGCTTTCGTTCGGCAGGAGTATAGGTTTTTTGACCTTTCGGAACAATTCCAAGTGAAACCGCATTAATACTTTTATAATCAATAATAGCTAATTCTCTAAGTTCTGTGCGATTAAGTGGCATGGGAATAAAAATTAAATTATCACCAAAATCTTTATCTTTAATAATATGCATAGTTGCTTTCAAATTAAAAGCGCTAAACATTAAAGTATCATTTTGTTTTCCATTGATTGAAAAATAGCCGCCTCGATATGAATATGTTTCCTGTTTTGAAGAAATATTTTTTATCAACACTCCCTCTATATCTGTTGCATCCGATACAATTTTACCTTTAAACACCATTTTATTTTGTGAAAATCCACAAAATGAGAACAGTATTATTAAGTAAGAAAGGAGTCGTTGCATTTTTATAATTTGAATATTTTTGTAAATATACCAAATAGACCTCGAAACGAAATCCTAAAAAGATGATAAACTTATGTTAATACAAAGCCTTACTTTTGCAAAAAAAAGCATTGAAGTCGTTTTAACTTTTTTCAATTGGCTGCAAAATTGTATTTTTATCCCATATTTCATCTTTTTTTAATTCCGTAGTCCAACTATGCAATGAAAAAAAGCTAAAATCTGAAACAAAAACACTAGTTTTTCGCTTCAATCAATAAAGATTAAACGACTTCATTATGAAAAATATAATTATTGCCAGCACCTCAACATTACATAATGGAGAATATCTTGAGTATCTCTTGCCTGAATTGAACGTTTTATTTGAGAAATGTACTGAAATACTTTTTATACCCTATGCCCGTCCTAGCGGAATATCACATGAAGATTATACAAAAAAAGTAGCCGAAGCTTTAACTAAAATTTCAAAAACAATTAAAGGAATTCATGAATTTGAGAACCCCATTGAAGCCATAGAAAAGGCAGAAGGCATTTTTATTGGTGGTGGAAATACTTTTTTATTAGTGAGCCAATTGTATAAAAACAATTGTATTGAAGCTTTAGAAAAAGTAGTTAAAAACGGAACGCCATATCTAGGAACTAGCGCTGGAAGCAATATTTGTGGTTTAACGATGAGTACAACTAATGATATGCCTATTGTTTACCCACCCAGTTTTAGAACATTAGGGTTTGTATCTTTCAATATAAATCCACATTATTTAGATCCTATTGAAGGTTCAACCCATATGGGAGAAACGCGCGAAACCAGAATAAATGAGTTTCATCAATTTAATCCTCAGCCAGTCATTGGACTTAGAGAAGGAAGTTGGTTAGCAGTAAATGGTGATTCTATCAAATTAAAAGGTAGTTTAACCGCTAGAATTTTTAAAAGAAATGAAAAACCAATAGAAGTTGATCCTGAAACAGAACTGAAAGATTTGAAATAAAAAAAGCCTTGCAAATACAGGGCTTTTTATTGAGCGGAAGACGAGGCTCGAACTCGCGACAACCAGCTTGGAAGGCTGGAGCTCTACCAACTGAGCTACTTCCGCAGGTGATAATTTTTAAAACTTTATCTTGTTTTTGAGCGGAAGACGAGGCTCGAACTCGCGACAACCA
>CAISYO010000328.1 GCA_903889745.1 uncultured Bacteroidota bacterium
ATTCGTCTTCTCTTTGTAAAAGAATATTTTCATTAGGGTCTTTTTGTAAAGCTTTGAATAAGTTAACTGTCACCAATTCTTTTAATAAGTTGGGTTTTAATCTTATCAATTGTGCCCTTCCTATAAAGGCATCTTCTCTTATTCCATCTGCTCTTTGCACTAAATCACTTATGCGCATACCTTCGGTTAATTCATATACATCGGGTCTAAATACAGCACCTGTTAATTTAACCCTGTTCTGAAAACGATCTAAAATTTTTGACACTTGTATGATATCACCACCCTGTGGTTGATAGCTTAAAAATTGATTTTGTGCTAAATCTTTTACTGCTTTTTCTTTATCATTTTTTTGAATCACTTTCACCCAAGCAGTATAGGCTGTATCATCAAAACCGCCTGCATACTGTAAAAATTGTTTGAAGGATTCTGTGGCGTTTAATTCAAAAATACCTGGACGTTTTACCTGACCCTTGATCTCGATTCTCCCTTTATTTGGTGGCACTTTAATCACATCACGATCCTTTAAGCCCATATTTTGTGACTGATCCCCATTTTGCATAAATGCATACAGGTCAAAAGTTTTAATGACTTTGTTTTGGCGGATTAATTCAATAGCCCTGTAGGAACCAATTTCATTTGGACCCCCCGCCTCGGTTAAGGCACTTAATACATTGGATAAAGAGGATACATTGTAATTGCCGCTTCTTTGTGCACCTATGATGGTCACTTGAATGGTTCTGGTATCACCTACAGTTAAAGCCATTTTTGATTCACCCGACCTTAAACTTGGATAAGCGGTATTAGACATTTGTTGTTTGATCCTTGTGGTAGCTGCTTCTATAGATAATCCTGCCACTTTTACTCGACCTACATTGTCTATCATCACTGTCCCTTCCTTACTCACATCCAAATCTGCACTGTATTCCTGTACACCATAAACCACTAATTTTAATACATCATTGGTACCTACCTCGTAATTAAGTGGAGTCGCCACGTTTTCACTGTTTTTGAAACCCTGACTATTTGCAAAAAGTTCAGAACCGTAAATCAAAGGGTTGATCTTGGATTCAATAACAGGCTTTTGCTCCGTAGAATCCAGGTTGTTATCCATTAATAAGTTCACTGTTTTTTTAGTTAAAGGAGAAGTGTTTTTAGCTCCACCCTTTACATTGGCTAACCTAGCTTTTAGCTTGGCAAACTCAGACGGAGACATCCCTTTAGCAATCGCCTGGGATTCTACCATGTCAATACTAACACCTGATTGTTTTAATTGAGTTTGTATTTGTGCTAGTTCCGCATCCGTAAGGGCATCTACCTTAATAGTAGATAAGTCCTTGCCTGCCAATAAGTTACCAGCATTTTGGGCCAGTACAACAGTACTTGTAAGCACCAAGAAACACAAGCTTAAGAGAACTCTTTTGAATAAATTCATATATTGAATTTTGGATTTTTAATATGGCTATGCCACTCTAAGTCACAGTATAGACTTAAGATGATTGATTATTACAAAGATAAAAATAACAGTTCAAATTACGTGTAAAAATATGAGTAATCTGTGTTTTATTTCTAATTGTAAAATAGCCTTAAAATTTGGGGGGAATTTGAAGCGAAGATAAGGATATTAGCGAATTAACAAAGTTAATAATGAACTAATTTTCATGCATTTATCATAAATTTTGATCGAGGTTTTAACGCTTTTTATTTAGCTTTGTTTATCCCCCCAATTACAAATAAATTTAATTAACCAACGGCATGCAGAAACCAAGCCTATTTTTTAAAAATATTAGGTATAGCCTAGACGCCTTGGTG
>CAISYO010000329.1 GCA_903889745.1 uncultured Bacteroidota bacterium
CTTGGAAACACCTCACTTCCTTCATTATATGGTATTATCGTACTACTAAATTTAGTAATATATGGCATTTTCGTACTACTAAATTATTCATTATATGGTATTTTCTTACTACTAAATAATTCAATATGTGGCGCTTACTTACTACTAAATAATTCATTATGTGGTATTAAAATACTTGTAATTTGTTTCCAATAATTAAAATACTTCTTGTTTCTGGATATCTTTTCTTAGGAAAAGTAAAATAGACTATTTAAAATTTTTGAAATGAAGCAATTTTTGAATTTGTTGATTCAATTATGTGGATGAAAAAAAAGACGAAGATTCGATTAATTTATATCTTATTTCCACTAGGATGACCTAAAAGATTGGAAATAATAGTTTTAATAAGAAATCAAATACGCTAATCGATTGAGAGTTTTTCAACCAAAAAAGATGGAAAAGAAGGAGATATTTTGCGTTTTCAAATCAAGATGACTGATTTCGAAAAGACTTTCAATGCATAACTTGAACTAAAAACTGTCCGGAATTTGGGGAATAGCATAGTTAGCAACAGTAATTAATTGTCTGTCAATATGAAAGGTAAAAAGTCTTTTTGTTTTTCGAATTCACTTTTCAACATCTTTTTCAGGTTTTCATTATTTCTCATTAGTAGAAACATCGCTCCCTGAGCTCTTAATAATTTTTCGTCTTTGTCTATTCCAAGATTTACTTTATACAGTTCTTTTATTGCCTTTACAAATTCATCATACATACTATACTCTTCGCTTTTGTAATGTTTCAGAATTGATGAAAATGAAAAAGCTTCAATAAATGGTTTCCTTTCACTTTCTGTTTTCTTAATGTCATTTAAGCCAACACAAACTTTACCAACATAATGTCCTTCGTCAGTAAGTCTCATTATTGAAAAGTATTTCACAGCCACATTTAGTAATTTGTCCATCGAAATTGTGTCTTTTGTGATTTTCTTATCTATAGTCTTATTAACTAAATCCGTCATAACAGAATTAAATAAACTGTCCTTTTTAAGGTCATTGAAATACTTGTTTCTAATTGCTATACTGTCGGGCAACTCCAAGATATTTTGATGGTTTGCGTTTGATGAAAAGTTTGTTAGTAAGTAGTCGATGAACATAGGGTTGTTATTCACTAAATCTGAAAAACAACTTTTCTTCTGCGTTTCAACAACTCTCCTTGTCAAATAAGCTTTTTCATTGTAGATGGATTTCTGAACCGAAATGAAGTCTTCATAATGATTATTGATATCACATTGTTTTTGTCCAAAACCTTGAATTGAGATTAGTGTCAAAATGATGGTTGTTAAGATTAATTTTTTCATTGTTCTGTCTTGCTATTATTGTTGCTAACGTTTCCGTGCTCTGGCGAAAAAGCCGATTTTTAAAATTATTTTTATTTGCAATCCAAGATCTAAAGTTTTAATTAATTGTTTTTCGTAACTGAAATTCCGGCTTTTTTTGCTAAGCGTATGTTATGTGCTGTTGTTATTCTTTCGTAAAGTTAATTTGTCCACCGCCTTGAAATAAAATCATTGTTTTCGCAGTCAGATTAAACTCAAATTTTGCTCCTGCTTGGTCAAACTTAAATTTGTCCTTCTCAGTTGCTTCAATTGGAAATGCTGGTTGTCCTGTCCCTTGTGCAATTAAAGTATTTCCGTCTTTTGTAATTGTAATTTTCAAGTCAATTTGTTTAGAAGAATAAACTCCTAAATACTTGTCTAAATCTTCTGAGGTCAGGTTGAAAGTCGTAAATACGGGAATTTCATATGGCTTGTTGTAAACTGCACTTAAAACAGCAATAGAAATGTCATTGTTATTCAAATTTGTTCCATTAGAAATCAAAGCATACGAAATTTTGTTGTCTGTGAAATAAGAGTAAACAGAACTGAAGCCGTCAATTCCGCCTGTGTGTCCGTAGCCGAGACTTTTGTAGAAAGGAATTTGGAACAACCCAATCCCGTAACCGTCTTTTATGGTTTTCATTATTTCAAGACTTTCATTTGTCAACAGTTTACCGCTAAATAAAGCGTCTGCAAATTTAGTCAAGTCGCTTGGTGTAGAAGTTATTGCACCTGCACCTAATGGAACTGTAAAATCCGTTTCGGTTTCTGTTTTCCAAGAACTTGAGAAACTATATGATTTACATTCGTTGTTACTTGGATTAATTTTACCAAAAACATAAGTGTTTTTCAAACCAATTGGTTTAACGATAAATTCTTGCAATAAGTCAGAATACGATTTTGTAAATGTCTTTTCAAGAATATAAGTCAAAAGCACAAAATTTGAATTGCTGTATTCTGCTTTGCTATCAGGGTTGAAGTCGCTACCCCCTTTTGCGATAATTTCAATCATTTCTTTTTCTGTCTTTGGTTGCGTGTTCCAAGTCAGATAGTCTTTGTCGTCTGTGAAATTGTGTATTCCGCTTCTATGACTTAGCAAATGGTACACAGTTATTTTCTTTGCGTTTTTAATTTTCGGAAACCATTTATCAATAGTTTGATTCGTGTTTAATTTATTTTGTTCAACAGCGTTTAAAATCAAAACTGTCGTGAAAGATTTAGAAATTGAGCCAATTCTATATTTTGAATTTTCAGTC
>CAISYO010000330.1 GCA_903889745.1 uncultured Bacteroidota bacterium
AGTGTTTGTATCGCCAATATTGAATCCTTTTTCTCTTAATCCGTTTTGTAACGCATTAACATTCACCCATAATTTATCTTTAATTTCCGATGAATTACGCAATAATTCTAAACGTTTTAATGAACCAACTGTTTGAATCATTGGTAACGCTTTTGCAAACATTTGCGAACGTAAATTATATTTCAAATAATCGATAATATCTTTATCTGCCGCAACAAAAGCACCAATATTAGCCATTGATTTTGCAAAAGTTGAAAAATAAATATCAATTCCATCTTGACAACCTTGCTCCTCACCTGCTCCAGCTCCAGTTTTACCTAAAGTACCAAAACCATGTGCATCATCAACTAACAAACGGAAATTGTATTTCTTTTTCATGGCAACAATTTCTTTCAACTTTCCTTGTTGACCACGCATTCCAAAAACACCTTCAGTAATAAATAGAATTCCTCCTCCTTGCTCAGTAGCTAATTTTGTTGCACGTTGCAAGTTTTTTTCCATACTTTCTATATCATTATGTTTGTATGTAAAACGTTTTCCGCTATGCAAACGAACTCCGTCAATAATACAAGCATGAGCATCTACGTCATAAACAATAACATCATTTCTTGTAACCAAAGCGTCGATAGTTGACATAATTCCTTGGTAACCAAAATTCAACAAATAAGCCGATTCTTTCATTACAAAAGCAGCTAATTCATTTTCTAATTGTTCGTGATAATTGGTATGACCACTCATCATACGAGCACCCATAGGGTAAGCTGCGCCATATTGTATTGCTGCTTCAGTATCAGCTTTTCTAACTTCTGGATGATTGGCTAAGCCTAAATAATCATTTAAACTCCAATTCAAAATATTTTTTCCTTGAAATTGCATTCTTGGACCTAATTCTCCTTCTAATTTTGGAAATACAAAATATCCTTCTGCTTGAGAAGCCCATTTTCCTAACGGACCTTTATTGTTTTGAATTCTTTCGAATAAATCTTTTACCATGATATTTAATAGGTGTTAAAACGTGACAAAAGTATAAAGAAAAAAGTTTTTATAATAATAATTGAGTACGAAAAAAATAAGGATGAAAAGAAATTACACAAATAACTTGCAAATTGAATATTTGATAGTACATTTGTACCCGAACGCACAGCAATGTGGTTACACGTTCATTTAAAAAGTCGGGGGCTCCACCTCGGCTTTTTTGCTTTTTAGAAAATAATTTATCGTATTCTGATTTGTTTTTCTCGTTTATCTTCAATGTTTTTTCTGAAAACAAAAATTGGACCTTTTAATTTTTGAGTACGGATTAAATATTCTTCAATTAAAATTATTGATTGTCTTATTTTCTTCTTTTTAGATTCATAACCTAGATGTTCTGGATATAAATCTAATAATGATGAATAATCAATATATTTTGGATAGGCCTCAACTAATTTAAACAAAAGAATAAAGTCTTCTTGTTTCAATGCTACTTCAATTTCTTTTTCCTTCGATTTAATTCGATGCACAATATTTTTCTTTTTCGAAATAAAAAATAAAAATAAAACTGCAATTATAAAGATGCTAAACGAGAATAATTTCCATGAAAAAAAGGATAAATCTGAATACAGCTTAGAAGTATCTTTTTTTGTTCCTAAAAAGTGATCACGCTTCACAAACAAAACTTCAGCTTTTTCATATGTTTTATCTATTATGACATAAAACCCATTTTTATAAGAGTTATATGCTATAGAAGAAAGAGTATTAATTTTATTTAAAGATTTAATAATTCCAAAATTTGCATCCTTATATTGAATTAATAAATTGTTTTTAATATCGCATTCAAAAACTGCTTTATCTGAAATAAGTAGAGAGTTATTGTTAAATCCGTAAACTACATCATACGGATATGCTATATCGATAGTTCTCTCTCCAAGTTTAGTCCATGTATTATTCTCAAAAGAAAACTTCCAATAATCTGATATCAAATCAGCATTTTGATAAGGCTGTTTTATATTAGGTAATACCCCATGACCTTGACCTATATATAAGTTATTATTCAAATATTGAGCCATCATCCTATCTCTGGCAATAGGCGAAGATTCTACAGGAGTTTCTTGATTGTATAGTTCAGTTTCTTTTTTTGCTAAATTAAAATACGTAATGATGTTTTTAAAACTATGTAACCCATAGCCTCCAAAATCCATTATTTGGCCGTCATGAAAAAAAGTATAACTCCTAAATTGTGATTTAAAATCAAAAGAATGATCTAAGCGATTAAAATCTACACCATCAAAAGAATATACAATACCGGAAGACGCATTTTTCATATACCCCATTTTTGGTGTTTCAATAAATTTATATTCATTCATTACCAGTCCATGTAATTTTGGAAACCCTTCTTGGAAACCACTAATATTGAATATTGAATCATTCTCAATTAAATAGGTGC
>CAISYO010000331.1 GCA_903889745.1 uncultured Bacteroidota bacterium
ATATTTGTTTAAACTTTAAATTATTTATTATGAAAAAATCTTTACTTTATTTATTTTTATTATTATGTTCATCAGGCATAGCGCAAGTTTTGCAATCTGAAAATTTTAATGCGCTAACAGTTGGAAATGTTGGGACAGACATTACTGGTGCAACTGCTGGACAAGGAGGATGGTTAACTTTTAATTCATCTGGATCTACAAACTCAGATAATAGTAATTATCAAGTAGTATCAAGAGCATCTGGAAATAATGCTCTTGAAATTACAGGTTCGAATGCTGCTACAGGAACTCGTTATATGTGGAAAGATGGTTTGCTAGACTCATGGACAACAAGAACTGATGGAAACAATATTATTGAAGTTGAATTTGATTTTAATCCATCTGTAGCTTCAACTAGTAATAATGGTTTTAGACTTTATATTTTTTCAGCTGATGCTACTAAAGTTTTAGCCGGTATTGGTATAGCAAAAAATGCTACTGTATCTGGTACAGCATATCAAAATGTTGTACAAGGTTATGGTCATTGGACTAGTACACCAGGTACAGGAACTTATTCATTTGGTTTAGGTCCTGATGCTGTTACTCCAATAACATTACAAGCAGACACATGGGTAAGATTAGGTTTTAGTTTTAATAAAACTACAGGTGAGATAAAATGGAAAGGACCTAATTTTAATTCTACATTTACAGGTAATACTACATTCCCTACTGTTGCTTCAGGGATTGATCCAGGTGAGGTTGATTTTTTAGTAACTACTGCGGCAGGTAATACTTTAGCAGCAGTTGGTTTTTATGATGACTTAATTGTAAGAGCTTCAGGTACAGATACTTTATTAAGTAATCAATCTAATACGATTACTGATATTAAATTTTCTATCTATCCAAATCCAACATCTTCAATCTTAAACATTTTAAATCCTAATAATGTTCAAATTAAAAATATCTCAGTTGTTGACATTAATGGTAGAATTGTAAAAAATCAATCGGATTCTTTATCGCAAGTTAACGTTTCTGATTTGAATGCTGGAGTTTACTTTGTAACTATTGAAGCTGCAGAAGGAAAAACAACTAAGAAATTTATCAAACAATAATTTCTTTTTATAATAACAATTTTTAAAACGACTAGCTAACTACTGGTCGTTTTTTTTCTTTTTATCACTTCCCATCATTAAGAGGACAGCTCCAACTAAACCTATAATTACTAAGGCAAAAACGCCAATCATAATAAATGTGCCGTTGTCATGTGAATATAGTGGTAAGACTAGTTTATTCATAATTTCAATAATTTAGATTATCCAAATGTATTCTAAATTTTATAAGTGAAATATGATAATTGTCATGCTATAAAAATTTTGAGACTACTTCCTCATTTGGAACCAAACATTCTTGTTTTTTATCATACCAATTATATCTGTTCTTTGCCACATAATCATAAACATAATCTCTTAATACAGTAGGTAAAATTTGAAATAAAGTAGCTAATGTAAAAATTCCATTTAATCCTTTGGCAATTTCCAAAGCAGCCGAAGATTTATAATAATAAGCAACTCCAGGTTCGTATAAAATAATACTATCAATATGCGAAGGATTTATGCCAATATGTTTTAAAATAGTTTGACCTAAATCCGATTGTAGTGCGACAAATCTAAAAAGATCGTTTTTATCATGTTTAATTACATAATGTACAGAAGCATCGCAAAGGTTGCAAACGCCATCAAAGAGTATAATTTTCTTTCCTTTTGGTAAATTTTGAAGTTCCATAAATGCTATTTTATTGGCTGAACATATTCTAATTGATCGATGCTAACTTTTGAAGTAAAAATTCCGTAATTGACAGTTGCTTTATTTTTTTCAATAGTATCGATTGTTCCTATTGCTTTTCCGTCTATCATGCGCACACGGTCGCCAACTTTTAGAATTACTTTTGGTTTATTATCTTCTTCAATTTTAGCCTTGATTTTCTTTTCCATTTTAACGGTTCGAATTTCTTCTACTTTTACTTTAACTTCCTCAACAACTTTTTTCTGAATAACTTCTTTAACCTTTTTCTCTTTTACAGATAATTTTTTTCGTTTGGAATTTTCAATTTCAACCATTTTTAAAAATTCTCCGATGAGTGTTTTTTTATCTTTATTGTTAAAATAACTCTCCGAAATATCATCAATTTTTTGTCCAATATAAATCAATCGTTGATTAGCATCATATAATTCTTGATATCGTTCTAATTTATCCTGAATTTTAGCATTAATAGTCTCCATTTTTTTGCTTTCTTCACGTGCTTTTGTTTCTTCTTCTTTTAGATTTAAAGACGTTTTTTCAAGTTTAGAACGCTCTTTTTGTAAGGTAGCTATGGTTTTGTCAAAGCGTACTTTTCCTCCTTCAATTTTTTTCTTAGCACGATTAATTAATCCATATGGAATCCCATTTTTTTGTGCGACTTCAAATGTAAATGAACTACCAGCCTGACCTAGTATTAATTTATACATAGGTTCTAATGATTTTTCATCAAAAAGCATATTTGCATTTGAAGCAAATGGTAATTCATTGGCCAGAATTTTTAAATTGCTATAATGTGTTGTAATGATTCCAAATGCTTCTCTATCATAAAATTCTTCTAGAAAGGTTTCAGCTAAAGCGCCACCTAATTCAGGATCAGAACCCGTTCCAAATTCATCAATTAAAAATAACGTTTTTGAATTGCATTTTTTTAAGAAGTAATTCATGTTTTTCAATCGATAACTATAAGTACTCAAATGATTTTCAATCGATTGATTGTCGCCAATATCAGTTAGTATTCGATCAAATAGAAACGTTTCACTTCGTTCATGAACAGGAATTAAGATGCCACATTGCAGCATTAATTGGAGTAGACCAACTGTTTTTAATGAGATTGTTTTTCCTCCGGCATTGGGTCCAGAAATTACAATTATTCTATTTTCGTTTTGTAATTCAATCGTTTGTGGATAGGTAATTTCGTTTTTCTCTTTATTATTTAAATATAAAATGGGATGAAATGCTTCTCTAAAAAACAATCGTTTTTCATTCGTTATTGTGGGAAGAATTCCATTGATTTTATTGGCATATTTAGCTTTTGCTGCGATAACATCTACATCACTAAGTAACTCTTGATAAGCAGTTATGGTTTCTATAAACGGTCTAATATCATTGGTTAATCGTTTTAAAATACGCATGATTTCTTCACGTTCTTCAAATTCTAAATTATTTAGTTCGCGAGAATAACGCTGAGCAGCTTCGGGTTCAATATAGGCGATGCTTCCCGTTTTTGAAGTGCCTAAAATTGCCCCTTTTACCTTTCTTCGATACATAGCTAAAACAGCTAAAACTCTTCTGTTTTCTACGACTGTTTCTTTAATATCGTCTAAATAACCTAATGAGTTATATTGGCTTAAAGCCATTCCAAAGCTTTGATTGATTTTTCCTCGCACCACATTTATACTACGTCTGATGTCAATTAAATCGGGCGATGCGTTGTCTTTTATGATTCCGAATTTATCAATTACTTCATCAATTCGTTGAATAATTAACTTAACACATTCAATTGATGCGGTTCGTTGGTATAAATTTGGATAATAGGTTTCAAATTTCTTCAAAAACTGGATTAAAGTGATAGCTGTTTCGGTAAGGTTTGAAATTTTCTTAAAACTTGCAACTTCTAAAAAGCTATCTTCAATGGCTAAGAATTTTAATTCGTAATTAATATTTTCAAATCCATGATTTGGAATTACATTATTATTTGAAAAAGACGAGAGATATTCTGCTGTTTGTTGCAAATTGATTAACAATTCCGTTTTATCGTTAATTGGAGCAATTGCTAACGCTTTTGTTTCGCCAATATCAGTATTACATCGACTTGCAATGGTTTGTAATATGGTTTCAAATTCTAAATCTTGAAGTGTCTTTTGAGTAATTGAAATCATTTTCTTTTTCTATATGGTCAAAGTTACAAAGTAATAAAGCCATATTGCAATAGAAATTTATATTTTTGATAAAATTTATAAAATGTTTATTAAAAATCAATCTTGGAATAATCAATTAAATGAAGAATTTCAAAAACCATATTTTTTGGAATTGATGCGACAAGTCGAACAAGAATATGCTTCTACAACTTGTTTTCCTCCAAAGGAATTAATTTTTAATGCTTTTGAACAATTTGATTTTGAAGAAACAAAAGTTGTAATTATTGGACAAGATCCTTATCATGGAACGGGTGAGGCAAATGGTTTGTGTTTTTCGGTAAATGATGGAGTAGCCATTCCACCTTCGTTGAAAAATATATTTACAGAAATTAATTCGGAATATGATCGAATTTTATTTCCCACATCTGGAAATCTAGAACGTTGGTCAAAACAAGGTGTTTTATTGGTAAATGCTGGATTAACAGTACGAAAAGATGCAGCAAATAGTCATAAACATTTAAAATGGAATCTTTTTACAGATGCTGTAATCCAACTATTGAATGATAATTGTACTCATTTGGTTTTTTTACTATGGGGAAGTTTTGCGCATAAAAAAGGAAAAATGATTACTAGAGAGAAGCATTTAGTTCTTGAAACAGGGCATCCTTCTCCTTTAAGTGCGAATAGAGGGTTTTGGTTTGGAAATAATCATTTTAAACTGACAAACAAATACTTACTGAATAATGAAAAAAAGGAAATAGAATGGTAATTATTGAAAAGTTAAAGCGCCTAAAATTTCTTCGCTCATAAATTTTCCACCGGGATAAGTTGCGGTGTAATCTAAATTGAGCCAAATTTGCCCTCTTTCGTCAATATGATAATGAATTTGTTGGTTTTTACTTTCAATAGCAAAAAATTCTTCTTTAATAAAATAAATAGCAGATTCTAAATCATTTTTATCACCTATTAACATTTCAGGATATAAATGTCCGCCAGTATGAATTATTCTGGGTGTTCCGCCAATTACTTTAATACAAGCTGCCATTAAAATTGCATGATCATCACAATCACCAGAAAAATTTTGTAAACTTTCTGAAGCAAAAGCAATATATTCTCTTCCTTTTGGATCATTAACATAATTCCATTTACTATTTATTTCTTTAAATACTGCAAAACATTGGATCATAAGCCTTTTGTTTCCCTTTTGATGTGTTGGATTAAAATTCTTTCTTGTGGCACTTAAAGCAAAATTTCGAACCTTAGAATTTGAAAAATCTACAGCATCAATAATTTTTGATTTGTTTGGGAATGGTAATAGTTTAGCAATTATAAGGTCTTGAGGATTTGGATTTTCACTCATTGAATAAATCATGTAGCGGTAATCTTCAAAAACCCTTACAAATCCATAATTTCCAATAACAGTTCCAATAAATAGAACAACTAAATACATAAAAATGATCAGTATTAATATTGTTTTTACCAATTGCAATAGGAGTTGAATTCCAGCTACAATTACAATAAAAAGAACTATTCGGTCTAAATGAATTGGCCAATCTAAATCTATAAAATTTTGATGTGCAATTAAAAAAATAGGAATTGCAATAAGAATATTTAATATAAAAATGACAAAATTATCCCAAGGCTTTGGTAAGGAAAGCTTTTCTTTTAATTCAGTAGTAGTAGGAATTTTAATTGTCATTTCATTTTAAACGATAAAAATTCAGTATTATTTAAGTATCGCTTCTTTAGGTAGTTTTTTATCGATGATTTGTAACTTCAAAAGACGTTCCAGTATCTTATCCAAGGTAAGTTCATTCATTTGTTTTTGTGACCATTGGGTTAGTTTTAGCCATTCTTGAATGGCATCAAGCTTTTGATTGAACTTGGATGCTAATGTTCTGTCTATACTCGGAATCATTTTGAATTCTTCGGTTGTAATATTGATAATATCTAAAATTTGTTCAACTACTTTAGGATGTTGCTCTAGAACTTCATTTCTAACAGCTATTACAAAACAAGGCCATGGAGTAGGGCATTCACCAATTCTTCTAAAAATACCTTTATCTACTAACGGTTGTGTCATGAAACGTTCCCACATGAAATAATCGGCTTTGTCATTGGTTAAAGCTTCAACGGCTCCATCAATGGTGTTGACAATTTCATAAGATAGTTTTTCAGTATTCCAATTTTGATGTTCCGCATTAACAATACTCATCAAATGTGAACCAGATCCCATTCGTGAAATCGCAACTCTAGAATTTTCTATATCGGAAAGTGTTTTAAATTTAGATTTAGCGGCTACGTGAATTCCCCAAATTAAAGGACTTTGAATAAAAACTTGAACAATTTTACTTTGATTTCCTTCGGTTATATCTTTTATAATTCCTTCGGTTAGGATTACAGCAATATCAGTTTCACCATTGCGTAGCATTTGACACATTTTACCGGTGCCTTCAGGAATATCTGTCCACTGTAAATCAATTCCCACAGCTTCAAACTCACCATCCTCGATGCATAAATGCCAAGGTAAATTGAAATGTTCTGGAACACCAACAATTTTAATTGTTTTCATTTAACATTAAACGTTTATGTCTTTAAAATTATTCAATTTAGCATAGCGAATCATATTGCTGAATGATTCTGAATCTAATTTTGGAATTTCTAAAATTGAATTTAATAAAGTAGTATCATATTCGCTAGCAGCAGAAATCAAATAAGGTTTTAGATGTTTTCCAATACTTTCATAATATAATTTTTCAATTGTATTGTTATAATCAAAATCTAAGCAATTGGGAACTATACTAAAATTAAGGTAACCAACTTCATTCATAATTAATTGTAAGCCTTTTACCAAATTAAAACTTTTATTATGAACTATGTTTAATTGTAAAATATCAGATCGTTTAAATGTAGAAACAACCACTTTTGATACATAATCAACCGGAATTATATTTAAACCAGATTATTCATTAACTATGAAACGAACATTTTCTTGAAGGTC